>JBIOVW010000316.1:0-2379 GCA_044867945.1 Nakamurella sp.
ATGGCGGCCTCGCAAGCTCGGCCGACGAAGTCGACGCGTCGTCGAGCCGAGGATGTCCAACCCGATCGGGTTCGGCGCACCCTCGGTCGGGGGACAACGCCGCAGGTCCCGACTGTCGCAGGTCCGAAGGTCGGACCGGAGCCGGGTCGAATACCCGATGGTTCCGTGTCACTATCGAAGGCACCGAACCAACGGTCACGGGTGCGATCCACCCGGCCGCAGGTTCACAGCCACCGTCAACGGCGACGGTGCCCAGGCAGCACCTCGGGCGCCGCCGGTGCCGATTCCCGGCGACCCCGGGGAGCGGACCGAACGAGTGAGGAGACGTCTATGCCTTCGGAACGGGCGCCGGCTGACGCACCGGCTGCGCCGGGAGCCGATCCCGATCTGTCCACGACATCGGTCGCGCACGCCTTCGCGGGTGGTGCGGCCGGGCTGCGGGGCAGACCCACCCCGTCGGAGGTGATTGCCGGGCTGCGGGCCACCAGTCATGGTGAGGACCTGGTCCAGATGCTGTCGCCGGAGGGCGTGTTCACCGCGCACCAGGACTTCCCGATCGATGTCACCGGCGAGCTGCTGCGCGGCCTCTACCGCGACATGGTCCTGGTCCGCCGGTTCGACCGGGAGGGCAATTCGCTGCAGCGGCAGGGTCAACTGAACATCTGGGTTCCGCTGCTCGGTCAGGAGGCCGCGCAGATCGGCGCCGGTCGGGCGATGGAACCTGCGGACATGGCGTTCCCGTCCTACCGCGAGCACGGCGTCGCCTGGTGCCGGGGCGTCGACCCCACCCTGCTGCTGGGCATCTTCCGGGGCACCGACCAGTGCGGCTGGGATCCGAAGCAGACCCGCTTCAACTGCTATACCATCGTCATCGGCAACCAGGTGCTCAACGCCACCGGCTATGCGATGGGCCAGAAGTTCGACGGTGTGATCGGTTCGCGGAGCGCGGACGCCGGGGAAACCGCACCGGACGAGGCCACCATCGTGTTCTTCGGCGACGGCGCCACCAGCCAGGGTGACGTGCACGAGGGGATGGTGTTCGCCGCCGCCTTCGACGCGCCCGTCGTCTTCTACTGCCAGAACAACCAGTGGGCGATCTCCGAACCGGTGACCAAGCAGACGCGGGTGCCGCTGTGGGAACGCTCGACCGGCTACGGCTTCCCGGGCGTGCGGGTCGACGGCAACGACGTGATCGCCTGCCTGGCCGTCACCCGCTGGGCGCTGGACGAATGCCGGTCCGGAAACGGCCCGGTGATGATCGAGGCCTTCACCTACCGGATGGATGCGCATACCACCTCGGACGACCCGACCAGGTACCGGACCTCCGCGGAGGAGGAGCACTGGAAGCTGCTCGACCCCATTCAACGGGTTCGGGCGCACCTGGCCCGGGAGGGCCTGGCCGACCAACAGTTCTTCGACACCGTTGACGGTGAGGCCGACGAACTGGCGTCGCGGTTCCGCTCCTACTGCATCCAGATGCCGACACCCGAGCCGGACCGGATGTTCGAACACGTCTACAGCGAGCCGCATGCCGGGCTGCAGGCCCAACAGCGCGAGCATGCCGACTACCTGGCCGGTTTCGCGGACGGCGGCGAGACCCGATGACGACGACCACGAGCACCCTGGCCAAGGCGCTCAACGCCGGTCTGCGGTCGGCGATGGAGGACGACCCGAAGGTCATCGTGATGGGCGAGGACGTCGGCCGGCTCGGCGGCGTCTTCCGGGTCACCGACGGGCTGCAGAAGGACTTCGGCGACAACCGGGTGCTGGACACCCCGTTGGCCGAGTCCGGCATCGTCGGCACCGCAGTCGGGCTGGCCATGCGCGGATACCGCCCGGTGGCCGAGATCCAGTTCGACGGGTTCGTCTTCCCCGCCTTCGACCAGATCTCGTCGCAGGTCGCCAAGATCACCTACCGCGCCCAGGGCGCGTGGTCGATGCCGATGGTGATCCGCATTCCGTTCGGCGGCGGCATCGGCGCGGTGGAGCACCACTCCGAGTCGCCGGAGGCGTATTTCTCGCACACCGCCGGCTTGAAGGTGGTGGCCTGCTCGAACCCGCAGGACGCCTACGACATGCTCCGCGCGGCGATCGCCTGCGACGACCCGGTGATCTTCTTCGAACCCAAACGTCGGTACTGGGAGAAGGGCGACCTGGACACCGGCCTCCACCCGCGGCGTCAGGCCGGCGACCCGTGGCCGCCGCCCTGCTTCACCAGCGCGGTCCGCCGCGCCGGCACCGACGTGACCGTGCTGGCCTACGGCCCGATGGTGCGCACAGCGCTTGACGCGGCCAAGGCGGCCGAGGAAGACGGGCGCTCGCTGGAGGTCATCGACCTGCGGTCGATGTCCCCGCTCGACATGGGCCCGGTTTTCGAGT
>JBIOVW010000317.1:0-5227 GCA_044867945.1 Nakamurella sp.
GACCGGTCCCCGGCCCGGGTCTCCTCGACGATGTTGCGGAACATCCCGGTCACGCCCATCGCCGTGGTGGTGACCTTCTGCCGGCCGTCCTTGCCGGGCGGGACCATGCCGACCATCCGGATGTAGCCGCCGAGCGGGATGGCCTTGATGCCGTACTCGGTCTCACCGACCTGCCTGGACCACGCGGTCCTGCCGAAGCCGACCATGTACTGCGAGGTGCGGACGTTGAACAGCTTGGCGAACGTCAGGTGGCCGGCCTCGTGCCAGGCGATGGAGAACAGCAGGGCCAGCAGGAACGCGACGATGCCGATGACGGTCCACATGTCTAGTGCTGCGCCCCCACACTGGCCGGGCCGATCGCGACGCGGACGGTCGATCGGGCGATGATCTCGCGGGCCCGTCGCCGAGCCCATTCTTCCGTGGCCCAGACGTCCTGCACGTCGCGCGGGTTGCTCCGCGCATGGTCGGCCTCGTCCAGGATGCCCCCGAGCAGGTCGGAGATACCTGTGAAATGCACCCGACCGGCGCGGAAGGCGGCCACGGCCTCCTCGTTGGCGGCATTGAAGGCGGCGGGCACCGTGCCCCCGGCCCGGCCCGCGGCGTAGGCCAGGTCGAGCGCGGGGAACACCTCGCGGTCGACCGGTTCGAAGGTCCAGGCCGTCGGGTCGGCGAAGTCGCAGGCGATGGACACCGGGTTCAGGCGGTCCGGCCAGGCCAGGGCCAGCGCGATCGGCAGCTTCATGTCCGGCGGGCTGGCCTGCGCGATCGTCGAACCGTCGACGAAGGTGACCATCGAGTGGATGACCGACTGCGGATGCACGACGACGTCGATCCGCTCGAAAGGGATGCCGAACAGCAGGTGCGCCTCGATAACCTCCAGGCCCTTGTTCACCAGGGTGGCGGAGTTGATGGTGACGACCGGACCCATCGACCAGGTGGGATGGGCCAGCGCCTGCTCCGCGGTGACGTCTTCGACCTGTTGCCTGGTCCATCCACGGAACGGCCCCCCGGAGGCGGTGACCACCAGCCGGGCCACCTCGTTCGGCGTTCCGCCGCGCAGGCACTGGGCGAGCGCGCTGTGCTCGGAGTCGACCGGCACGATCTGGCCGGGGGTCGCCGCGGCGGTGACCAGCGGGCCGCCGGCCACCAGCGACTCCTTGTTCGCCAGTGCGAGGGTCCGACCGGCCCGCAGCGCGGCGAGGGTCGGCTCCAGGCCGATCGATCCCGTGATGCCGTTGAGCACCACGTCCGCGTCGACGCTCTCGACGAGTTCGGTGGCGGCCCTGGGACCGATGATGGCCCGCACGTCGGCGGCGGGCACCGGCGTGGCGGAGGCGAGCGCGGCGGCCGGGTGAGCGGCGGCCTGGTCGGCGAACAGGTCCGGATTCGACCCACCGGCGGCCAGGCCGACGACCTCGAACCGGTCGGGATGGGCCGCGATCACCTCCAGCGCCTGTGTGCCGATCGAGCCGGTCGAGCCGAGCAGGACCACCCGGCGGCACTCGGTCGAGCTGCTCGCCGACCGATGCCCGGGCTCGGCGGACGGGGCACGGGCGGACTCGGTCACCCGGCCATTGTCCCCCGAAGGTGCCCCCAGGATGGTCACCGTGCCGCACATCGCGATTGGGACACGACCGTCTCGGCGGCCGACCGCGGGCGCACATACTGGCGGGATGGCCGCCCGCTCCGTCACCAGCACCCGTTGGGTGATGGGGATCCTGGTGGTGGCGCTGCTGGCCTCGGTGCTGGTGGTGGTCGGGCTCATCCAGATCACCGGGCAGAGCCCGGCGTCGTCCGGCCAGTCGTCCGAGTCGCCGGCCCCGTCCGCGGGCGACCCCACCTCGCCCTCGCCGTCCGGCGAGCCGTCGTCGGCGTCGGCGACGCCGTCGACGTCGGGCGGTCGGTCGACCGCGACCACCACGTCCACGACCCCGGTCGAACTGGCCGGGTCCGGCCTGATTCTGCCGGCTGCCTGGACCGGGACCGCCGACATGACCATCACCGTGCACGGGCGCTGCGCGGCCACCGGCGGAACGTCCTTCTACACCAGGCCGGCCCAGTTCGCGCTGCAGGTCGCGCCCGTGCCGTCGACCACACCCCAGGGCGCAGAGGCCTCGGCGTCACCGGCGTCGGGCTCGCCGATGCCGATCACCCCGGCCCCACCCACCTCGGCATCGGCACTGCCGTCGGCCGGGCCGGTGTCGATGACGCTGGGCATCACCCCCACCGACGTGCCGGGCCTGTCGATCTACTCCACGTCCGGTGGCCGCGACGGCTCGGTGCGCCGGACCTGGGTGGTGGACGTCGAGGCGGACCCCTCGACACCGGGCCGGACGCTGATCTCCGCCACGCTGATCGACGACCAGCCGGCCGGTGGGACGTTGCCCCCGAACCTGCTCGTGGACAGCGAGACCGACCTCCTACCGTGCGAGACCGACCCGGGCGTCAGGCTGCCCCGTCCGCTGGCGAAGGGGGCGACCGTCACCGGCTGGGTGAGCGCGACCGACGCCGCACTCGAGGTCACTGCGAACACCACCGACGGGGAACGGTCGGTGCACGCCGGCCTCACGCTGACCCGCAATCCGGGTTCGTGATCGGCGCGCGCGGCCGTCGGTGAACCCGAAGCGGCCCGGCGCGGGCCCGCGTGTCAAGATGATCAGGCAACGGGGTCCATCGGAGGACTCTGCTGACCGTTCCGCCGAGAGTGGGAGGGCCCAATGGCCGGCACATCCATCGAGCCGCACGGCGCCGCGCCCGGCGGCTCGGAACTCGCCACCACCCACCACGCCGCGGTCGTCTCGTACAACCCCGACGCACCCAGCGAGGAATGGGGTTGGCACGGCTCGTGGCGGGAGAAGATCGCCCCGCGCGGCTCGCGCATCCTGCTCTGGATCGGCGTGCTCGGCATCCTGCTGCTCGCGTTCTTCGGCAACCACGAGTCCCGCGTCGAGGACTACTGGATGGTGACGATCGCCGCCTTGATGGCGATCTGGATCGTGGCGGGCGAGATCTCGATCAAGCGCGAGCGGCGCCGCCGGCCCTGATCGGTCGGCTCACCTCTGCTGCCAGCTGCCCGCAGGCGGCGGCGATCTCCTGCCCGCGGGTGTCCCGCACCGTGCAGGCCACCCGCTGCGCCCGCACCCGCCGCACGAACTCCTCCTGCACGGCCCGCGGCGAGGCGTCCCACCTGGACCCCGGGGTCGGATTGAGCGGGATCAGGTTGACGTGCACCAGCTGACCAAGGCGCCGCCGCAGCAGTGACCCGAGCAGATCGGCCCGCCACGGCTGGTCGTTCACGTCCCGAATCAGTGCGTACTCGATGGACACCCGCCGCCCGGTGGTGTCGGCGTAGCCGCGTGCCGCATCGAGCACCTCTTCGACCTTCCACCTCTCGTTCACCGGAACCAGCGTGTCGCGCAGCTCGTCGTCGGGGGTGTGCAGCGACACCGCAAGCCGCACCGCAAGCTTCTCGTCGGTCAGCCTCCGGATCGCCGGCACGAGGCCGACGGTCGACACGGTGACCGAACGGGCCGAGATGCCCAGGCCGGACGGCGGCGGCGAGGTGATGGCCCGGACCGCGGCCAGCACCCGGTTGTAGTTGGCCAGCGGCTCGCCCATGCCCATGAACACCACGTTGGACAGCCGGCCAGGTTCCCCCAATGCGCCGTCCCTGGCCATCCGGGCGGCCAGCCGGACCTGCTCGACGATCTCGCCGGTGGACAGGTTCCGCTGCAACCCGCCCTGGCCGGTCGCGCAGAAGGGGCAGGCCATCCCGCAACCGGCCTGCGAGGACACGCACAGGGTGATCCGGTCGGGATAGCGCATCAGCACCGACTCGATCAACGTTCCGTCGTGCGCGCGCCACAGCGTCTTGCGGGTGGACCCGTCGTCGCAGGCCAACGACCGCACCTCGGTGAGCAACTCCGGCAGCAGGGTGTCGACGAACTCCGACCGCCCGGCGGCGGGCAGGTCGGTCATCTCGCCGGCGTCCCGGGTCAGGCCCGCGAAATAGTGCCGGGCCAGCTGTTGCGCCCGGAACTCGGGCTGCCCGGCCGCCCGAACCGCGGTCCGCCGCTCGTTGAGGTCCAGATCGGCCAGATGGGTCGGCGGTCGGCCCCGGCGGGGCGCGGTGAACAGAAGGGGCAGCGAGGCAGGCATAGAACCCCATTCTCCCATGATCGAGACCGTCCGTATGCCCACCCGGCGGGTCGCATCAATTCGGTCACGAAGGGTGGACATCGTGGCCAGCACTCCCCCATCGAACGTGCCTATGCCGTCAAACAGACATAGTCGGGCAGCTTCGAGGACCGATGTCGTTCCGAATATTTCTGAATGTGTTGACATCGCTGTCTCAGGTGGTTCATACTCGTAACCGGCATCACACGGCAGAGTTCGCGCCGACTCGCAGACTCCACCGGTTGAGGCCACGATCTAGCAGTCACCGGCCGGTCCTCGGCCCTGACCTGACAGTGGAGTCGACATGTATGCACCGGAGCGGCAGCAGGCCATCCTCGGCCACGCCCGTTCGGTGGGCCGGGTCGACGTCAACATGCTGGCCGCGCTCTTCGACGTGACCCCGGAGACCATCCGGCGCGATCTGAACGAACTGGAGCGCCGCGGTCTGGTCCGGCGGGTACACGGCGGCGCGATTCCGGCCGAGCGGTTCGGCCTGGAGCTGCCGGTCGCCCAGCGCACCGAGCAGCACCCTGAGGAGAAGGGTCGGATCGCCAAGGCGGCGATCGATCAGCTCCCCGACGGTGGATCGATCATCATCGACGCCGGCACGACGACCGCGCGGTTCGCCGAGATACTGCCCGCCGACCGGCAGTTCACCGTCGTCACGCATGCACTGCCGATCGCCGCGATGCTGGCCGAGCGACCCAACATCACGCTGCTGCTCGTCGGCGGCCAGGTCCGCCAGGGCACGTTGGCCGCCGTCGGCAGCTGGGCGCAGACCGGATACCGCGGCGTGCTCGCCGACGTGGCCTTCGCCGGCACCAACGGCATCAGTACCGACCGCGGGCTGACCACCCCCGACCTGGCCGAGGCGGCCGTCAAGCAGTCGCTCATCGCCTCGGCCCGCCGCACCGTCGTTCTCGCCGACCACAGCAAGGTCGGCCGGGACGAGTTCGCCCACGTTGCCGACCTGTCCGAGGTCGACACCCTGATCACCGACAGCGAGGTTGATGCCGACATGGCCCAGGAGATCCATGACGCGGGTGTGGAG
>JBIOVW010000318.1:0-2200 GCA_044867945.1 Nakamurella sp.
AGCCCTGGTGCGGCACCATTCCCACCCTGACGGCGGCCGCGACCGCAACGCAGCGGCTGCCGCTGGGCACCTGGGTCACCTCGCCGAACTACCGACACCCGGTGACGTTGGCCAAGGACCTGATGACTCTGGACGACATCTCCGGGGGCCGGCTGCTGGCCGGGCTGGGAGCAGGCGGCGTCGGCTGGGACGCCGGCGTCCTCGGCCAGGTGGAGCTGACCCCACGACAGCGGGTGGACCGGTTCGCCGAGTTCGTCGAGCTGCTGGACCTGCTCCTCACCCAGCCCGACACCAGCTACCGGGGCACGTGGTTCACCGCGGAACGGGCCAGGATGATCCCGGCCGGTTCGCGATCGAGGATCCGGATGCTGGTCGCCGCGAACGGTCCCCGCTCCATGCGGATCGCCGCCGGGGCGGACGGTTGGATCACCACCGGTCCGCCGGCCGGGTCGGCGACCGAGGCTGCGGCAGACGACGCCGAGACCGCCTGGTGGACCGGCGTCGCCGGGCTGGTCGACCGGTTCGCCGAGATCACGGCGCAAGCCGGCCGGGCGCAAAACGCACCGTCCCGGATGCTGGACGCCGACTCGTCCCCGGTGTTCTCGATGTCGTCGGTCGACGCGTTCACCGACTGCGCCGGCCGGGCCGCCGAGCTGGGCTTCACGGACCTGGTCGTCCACTGGCCGCGGCCGGATGAGCCCTACGCCGGCGACGAACGGGTGTTGCACGCGGTCGCCGGCCTGCTCCGGGACGGGCAATACGGCATGTGATCGGGCACCCGGGGGTACCCCTGCGGACATGACAACCCCTGACCGGCAACCTCTGCGAGCACGCCAACCTGGATGGGCCAGCACAGCAGCGTCTGCATGCGCGTCCTGGAGCGGCTGGACGCCGAACTATCCGCCACGGACGACGAAGGACGGCTGCAGATCTACCCGCGGGTCGCCGTCGCCGTGGTGGTGGGCAACGAGGACGGCGCGCATGCCATCAGCGCGTCGCTGTACCAGGCGTTGAACGACGTCGGGTTCACCATCCCTGCCCAGGCGGTGACCTATTGGAACGGTGAAGCCATGCACACGACCGATTACCTCGACCTGCCCCAGACACCGGAGAAGACTGCCGCCGCCACCACGTTGGTGGCCACAAATGCCGTCCACCTTGCCCGGCTCTTGAAGCTGCACCCCTATTCGCCGACCGGCGGCTGACAACGCATCAGGGCTGGATTCCTCGGCTGCGCACCGGTTCCGGCAGGTCGGCCATGCCGGCAAAGACCAGAACGGCGACCGCAAGGAGCACCAGGCCGCCACCGGCTGTCAGCCAGGGCCCAACACCGGCCGCCCCCTCGCCGGGTGCCAGGATGCCGGCGTCGCCAGGCGCGAACCCGCGGAGCAGGCCCCAACCGACTCCGACCGCTCCGCACAGTGCCAAAACTGCCGCCGTGACCCGGTGTGGACGGGACCGGCCGCCGGCCGAGACGGCCAGCACCACAGCGGCGAGCAGACCGATGCCGCCGAAGATCACTCCTACCATGCCCGGCCGGTAGGTGCTCGAGCCGGTGATGTCCAGTACATCGTTGAGGTTGGTGCCGGCGATGTCGGAATCGCCCGTGATGGTGCCCCACCCGGTGATCGCGGTGTGGCCTCCGTCGTCGGTGTCGGTGCCGACCCAGGACAGGAAGGCGGCGGAGATCATCAACAGCGATCCGGCCGCTGCGACCAGCGCCAACAGTCGACGGCGCCGCACCGCCAGCACCTCATCCTTCGTCGCCACGCCGGTCACGCTACCGACGGCCGCTGTGCGCAACCTCGTAGCATCGGGCTCCATGACAAACCCGGTGACCTTGCTGCTGGATTTCGACGGCACCCTGTACGCCGGCGACCTGCCGGTGCAGGCCTATGGCCGCCGGCTGACCGAGCGGCTCCCGGTCGAAGCCGGCACCGGCCTGATCGCCGGCATGCGGCGGTTCCTGGAAGGCCGGCCGGTGCTCGGGGATCCGGGAACCGACCTGTCCCCTGCGGAAGACGGCTACCAGGCTGTCGAACTGCTCGCCATCGCCGCCGGGCTGGACGCCGACGCCATCGACGATGCGTACCGGGCGAGCCGACACGACCTGGCCCGCTCGGCATTCGCGATCGACCCGCCCGAAGGCCTGGTCGACTTCCTTACGGAGCTGCGCGGAGTCGTTCACGTCGTGGTGGTG
>JBIOVW010000319.1:0-8469 GCA_044867945.1 Nakamurella sp.
GGCGGAGCAGATCGACAATGCCGACGGGGACGACGACGAGAACAACACGGATGACGAGGCGCCGAAGTTGTCGCTGACCGCCACCCAGGTCACGGCCAGCATGGCGGCCGCTGTCGTCGCCGCCTTCCTCGGCGCTCAACTCGGGGTGGCGGGCACCATCGTCGGGGCAGCGCTGGCCTCGGTGATCTCGGTGGTCGGCAGCGCGGTGATCGGACACTCCCTGCTGGTCACCCGCAACAAAGTGGTGCACACGGTGCAGCACGTGCGGGCGACCGGATCGCCGGCGGACGAGCAGGACACGGTCCTGCTCACCGCGGTCACCCGACTGGACCTGGACCGTACGGCACTCCTTCGGCCGACGAGCGCCCCCGGGCAGGCCGGTGATCCCGCCACCGCCGTCCCGGTCTCACCCGGCCCGGCCGCACCGGCGCAGGATCGACCGGCGAGGGGTCGACGTGGATGGTGGTCCCGACCGGGCCGGATCCGTTGGGTCCTGGTCGGCCTGGCCGCGTCCGTTGCCGTGTTCGCCGGCGCGCTCGGCGCGGTCACTCTGGTCGAGGCGGTCAAGGGCGCGCCCATCTCCGGGGGCTCGCAGGGCGGGTTCTCGGTCCTGGGCGGCAACAGTGGCGGCGGCGGGGATACCGGCGACGACGATCCGACCACGTCGGGGACGACCATCGTCACCGAGACGACGTCCGCACCGTCCGCGACCGCCCCGACGACGGCGACCGCCCCGACCGCGACCGCCGAGGAAGCCCCGACCGCCCCGACCGCACCTGCCCCCGCAGCGGCCGAACCGGGCACCGGCTCGTCGGCGCCGTCGACGACGGCGGAGGCGACCGCACCGGCCACCGCATCCGCACCGGCCACCGCATCCGCGCCGGCCCCGGCGGCGACCACGACCGGCTGATCGCGGGACACGCCCGGTGGGGCGCACGGATCGCGCGGTGAGTCGTGTTGGAATGAGCACGCCAGTGGCGGCCACGAGTTTCGGCGGCCGTGCCCAGTGCAGATCCGGGAGGACCCGAGGTGGATACCGCTGCCGCGCCGCAGCCGAACGGCGACAGCGCCCCAGAATCCGGGGCTGCCCTGAGCCGTCGCGACCGGGACATCCTGGCGTTCGAGCGGCAATGGTGGCAGTTCGCCGGCGCCAAGGAACAGGCGATCAAGGAGCGGTTCGACCTCTCGCCCACCCGGTACTACCAGGTGCTCAACGAGATCATCGACAATCCCGCTGCGCTGGCCGAGGACCCGCTACTGGTGCGCCGGCTGCGTCGGCTGCGGACCAGCCGGCAGAAGACCCGATCGGCCCGCCGGCTCGGTTTCGAGGTCTGAACCGCACCCGTCCGCCGAACGCGTCAGCTCATTGCGGCGGCCTTCCGTCCGGTGAACGCGTCAGCTCATTGCGGCGGCCCTCCGTCCGGTCGCCGGGCGCTGCGCGGCCGCCGCCCGGCCAGGGCCCCGGTACGCCGCTGGTAGGACGCGGGCGATCCGTCTGGCAGTCGACCGGCCACCCGTTGCCGCCGCGGGATCCGCAGCCGAACCCGGCGGGTGGAACGCCGGCGGCGACGCCCCGCCGTACGCCACAGCTCCGGGTGGTTCTTCAGGTGGTTGTACTTCCACACCGCATATGGGATGTGCAGCAGGTAGACGACCATGCCGATGACCGTGACGATCTCCGGCTCGTAGAACAGGGCCGCGACGCCGAGCACCAGCAGGATCAGCATCGGCACGATCAGCTGCGGGGCCAGCCGCACCGACTTGAGCGCGATGGTCGGGATCCGCGACACCATGAGCAGGCCGATCAACACGATCCAGAGCGACACCAACCAGGGCAGCGCCCACGGCCCGTCGTCACCGAGTCGGTTGCTCAGCAGCAGCGGGGCGGTGACGATCAGGCCGGCGGCCGGCGTCGGCACGCCGGTGAAGAATCCTTTTGCCCAGGGTTTGGGCTCGTCGTCGAGCAGCGAGTTGAACCTGGCCAGCCGCAGTGCGGCGCAGACCGCGAAGAGCAGGCACACCACCCACCCGTAGCCGCGGCCCTCGTCCCGCAGCAGCCAGACGTACATCACCAGGGCAGGCGCGACGCCGAACGAGATGCAGTCGGACAGCGAGTCCAGCTCGGCCCCGACCCGGCTCTGCGACCGCAGCCAGCGGGCGGCAGGGCCGTCCAACGAGTCCAGCACCGCGGCCGCGGCGGTCGCACCGACGGCCAGCCGCCACTGCCCGCTCATCGCGAAGGCCACCGCCGTCAGCCCGGCGCACAGGGCCAGCACGGTGATCGCGTTGGGCAGGAAGCGAACCCCCGGCACCCCACCCATCAGCCCGGGCCTCCGGTCGTGCCGGTCGGCGCGGAAAGGTCGGCCAACACCGTCTCCCCACCGACCGCCCGCTGACCCGGCAGGACCAGCGGCCGCGTGCCCGGCGGAAGATAGGTGTCCAGTCTGGAGCCGAACCGGATGAGCCCGTAGATGTCACCGGTGGCCACCGACTGCCCGGCCCGGACGTCGCAGACGATGCGGCGGGCCACCAGGCCGGCGATCTGGGTCACCACGATCTGCCCGCCCGCGCCGGCGTCGATCAGCAGGGAGTTGCGCTCGTTGTCGTCGGAGGCCTTGTCCAGGTCGGCGGACAGGAACGCGCCGGGCCGGTAGGCGACCTCGCGGATCACCCCGTCCACCGGGATGCGTTGGATGTGCACGTCGAAGATCGACAGGAAGATCGACACTCGCGGGAGCGGGGTGCCCTCCAGGCCCAGCTCGGGCGGGGGAGCTGCGTCGGTGATCAGGCTGACCAGCCCGTCCGCGGGCGCCACCACCAGCCCCGGGCCGACCGGCCGGACCCGAGAGGGTGCCCGGAAGAACGCGGCGGACGCGGCGGTGGCGGCCAGGCCCGTGGTGGTCGCCACCCGGCCGGCCCGGCGGAGGCCGAGGGTGCGCAGGACCAACCGGGCGCCGAGGGTGGCCGCGGCGGCACCCAGCACGATCGGGCGGCCCCCTGGGTGGATCGGGGGGACGGTCGAGCGGATCAGCTCGACCAGGTGGGAGCCGGGTCGTGTGTCGACCATTGCGGGGAGTCTCGCCTGCCCTTTCGCATCGGGGACGCTGCGGGCCCGACATTCGGATGCGCACCACGGTAGCCGAGGTGGCGGGCCGAGTGCGGGACCGGCGCCAGTACCGTGACTTCGATGAGCATCGCTGCTTCCGGCGACCCGTCGCCCAACCGGTCGGCCGGACTCTCCCGGGTGGCGGTGGCGGACGTGGCCGTGCGGATGTTCGCCGAGCAGGGGTTCGCGGCCACCTCGGCCACGGCGATCGCGGAGGCGGCGGGGGTGTCCCGCAGCACCTTCTTCCGGCACTTCCGGTCCAAGGAGGACGTGATCTTCGCCGATCACGACGAGCTGCTGGTGGCGATCACCGAGTTCCTGGCCAGGGAGCACGCGGACCCGTACCGGGCGGTGTGCGAGGCCGCGACCATGGTGTTCCGGCGGTTCCGGGACCGGCTGCCGGTGGTGCAGCTGCGGGACCGGGTGGTGCGGCAGACGCCGGAACTGCGCGACCGCGAGCTGGTCACCATCAGCCGGTACGAGCGGCTGTTCGGCAGCCACCTGCGGCGGCGGCTACCGGACGAGCCGCCGCTGAACGCCATCCGATTCGCTGCCGCGGTGACCGCGACGCACAACTACGAACTGCGCCGGCTGATCCGCTCGGGCGAACCGGTGGACGAACGGGAGCTGACCGTCGCGCTCGACGAGGTGCGGGCGCTGTTCGGGGTCGGCCCGGCCGCCGACGGACCGGGGGAACCGCCCGACGTGGTGGTCGCGGTGTTCCCGGCCTCCACCCCGCCGGAGCGGGTCGCCGCCGCCGTGCGGGCCAAGCTGGGGCGGCGCTGAGCGGTCCGGTTCCTTCGCAAGCTCGGGCGACTGGGACGGCGTTGAGCAATCCGGTTCCTTCGCAAGCTCGGGCGACTTGGACGGCGCTGATTTCGGACGGCTCAGGGGGCGTAGTTCTCGTGCAGCTCGGTCACCTGACCGTCGTGGACGACCATGCGGTAGGTCGACTCCGCCGTCGCTATCCGCCCGGCAACGTCCGCCAGCGTGCCCGGAACGGATCCGGAGCCGTCCAGCACGGTGATCACGGCGTCCGGGTCGACGCCGACCGTCCGCAGGGCCGGGTTCCGGTTGCGCCAGTAGTACCCGGTGCACCAGTTGTTGCTGGTGTCGGTGACGCCGTCCTCGGCACAGGCCTGCCGGGCCCCGTCACCGGTGAACCAGTCGATCTTGTCCAGGGTCAGCTCCGACCGGGCCGGGTCGACGGCGGTGATGAACCCGTACACCTCGCCGGACAGGTCGGTGACCGGGGTCGGGCTCGACGTCTGGGCCGGGGGTGGCGGGGTCGACGCGGTGGTCACCGTGCTGGTCACGGTGAGGGTGGCGACCGCGGGCGTCCTGGTGACCGACGTCGTCCGGGCCGATGACGTGGGGCCGACGACGCTCGATCCGACGCTGGTCGTGGCGGTGGGATTGATCTCCGCCGTGCCCGCCGATCCGGCGCCGCACCCCGCGGCCAACGGCACCAGCAGCATGACCGTCACCCACCGCCGGGACCGCATGCCGCGACGATAGCGGTCCCTAGTGCCCCATGATCGGCCGGCTCGGTCCGGTGTCGTTCGGGTCGTGCACCAGGCCCAGCTGCTTCTCCATCTCCTCCAGCGGCACGCCCTTGGTCTCCGGCATCACCTTGATCACCCAGATCAGCTGGCCGACCATGCAGATGCCGAAGAGCAGGAACGTGGTGCCGCCGCCGAGCGCACCGGCGATGCCGGGGAAGGTCCAGGACACGATCGCGGCGAACACCCAGTGGGTGAGGCTGCCGAACGACTGGCCCCGGCCGCGGATCCGGTTGGGGAAGATCTCGGAGATGAACACCCAGATCACCGCACCCTGACCGAAGGCGTGGGCGGCGATGAACACCATCAACCCGAACAGCACCAGCACGCTGGAGAAACCGCTGAAATTGCCGCTGTACACATAGAAGACCAGTGCCAGCCCACCGAGGCTGATCAGATATCCGACGGAGCCGACCAGCATCAGCTTTCGGCGGCCGAGCCTGTCGATCACGGTCAGCGCGGCCATCGTCGCGATCAGGTTGACCCCGCCGACCGCGACGCTTTCCAGGAATGCGGCGTTCTCGCCGGCGCCGGCCATCCGGAACACCTCGGGTGCGTAGTACAGCACCGCGTTGATGCCTGACAACTGGTTGAACGCGGCGATGGCGAACGCCAGCAGGATGACCTTGCGATGCTCGCGGGTGAAGAAGGGCACGCTCGGCGCGTTCTCCGCGGCCTGCAGGGACTCGGTGACCTCGCCGATCTCGAACTGGGCATCCGCCTCGGACGAGGTCAGGCGGCGGATGTTGGCCACCCCTGCCTCGGTCCGGCCGATCGACATCAGCCAGCGCGGGCTCTCCGGCACGGTGGGCAGCAGGGCGAGGAATATCACCGCCGGCACGGCCATCACGCCGAACATCCATCGCCAGGCCGAATCCACGTCCACGATCTGGGCGATGACGTAGTTGGACAGGTAGGCCAGCAGGATGCCCAGCACGATGTTGAACTGCACGAGGCCGACGAGGCGTCCGCGTTGCGCGGGCGGGGACACCTCGGCGGTGTAGATCGGCGCGGTCACCGAGGCGGCGCCGACGCCGATGCCGCCGAGGAACCGGAAGATCATGAAGACGATCAGGTTGTCGGCCAGCGCGCTGCCCAGCGCGCCCACCACATACAGCACGCCGATCGCGTACAGCACTTTCTTGCGGCCGTACCGGTCGACCGGTTTCGCGGCGCCGAGCGCGCCGACGATCGTGCCGATCAGTGCGGTGGCCACGGTGAATCCGAGCATGAATCCGCTGATGCCGAATTTGTCCTCGAGCGCGGCCGTGGTCCCGGAAATCACCGCGGTGTCGAACCCGAAGATCAGGCCGCCGAGGGCAGCGACAATGGCACTGCGCAGAACAAGTGCATTCATGAGCCGGAAAGCTACCCGGGTCCCATTCACCGCAGCGCGCGCAACGACACGCCGGTGGCCGGCACGCAAACACTCCAGGACCGCCGGGAGAACGCAGAGTGACCGGCAGGACGGCCGCCTGGGTGACAACGATGTCGCTCGGCGTGGCGCGTGCCTCCCGCCGGCACCTACCGGATCGTTCCACCGTCGGTCTGGAACGCCCACGCGTCGGCGATCATGTCGCGCAGGCCCAGCCGCGGCGTCCAGCCCAAGCGCTGCCCGGCCAGGGCATTCGAAGCGACCAACCGGGCGGGGTCGCCGGCCCGGCGCGGGCCGATCGACATCGGGACCGACTTGCCGGTGACCTCCTCGACGGTGGAGATCACCTCCTTGACCGAGTAGCCGTCGCCGCTGCCCAGGTTGGCGATCAGATGCTCGCCGGAACGCGCCGCGGCCAGCGCCTGCACGTGCGCCCACGCGAGGTCCAGGACGTGCACGTAGTCGCGGATGGGAGTGCCGTCCGGCGTGGGCCAGTCGTCACCGAACACGGTGAGCGGGTCCTTCGTGCCGGCCACCGCCCCCAGGGCGTTCGGGATCAGGTGGGTCTCCACCGCATGCCGCTCACCGGCGCCGAGCGCCGCCCCGGCCACGTTGAAGTAGCGCAGGGAAACGGCGGCCAGCGGCGTGGCGGCGCACTCGCCGGTGATCATCAGGTCGACGGACAGCTTGGTCGCGCCGTAGGTATTGCCCGGCCGGGTGGGAGCGTCCTCGGTGATCGGTACCGATTCCGGCTCGCCGTAGGTGGCGGCGGTGGAGGAGAAGACCAGCGTCGGAACCCCGTGCTCGGCCATCGCGTCCAGCAGGGCCCGGGTGCCGCTGACGTTCGTCCGCCAGTAGAGGGACGGCTTGACGACCGACTCGCCGACCAGGGACTTGGCCGCGAAGTGCAGCACCGCGTCGAAGCTGCCTCCGGCGAGAACGTTGCCCACGTCGGTGATGTCGGACCGCACGAATTCGACCCCGGCCGGCACCGCATCGGCATGGCCGGTGGAGCAGTCGTCGAGGACGACGACGTGGTGCCCCTCGCGGACCATCAGCCGGGTGACCACGGAGCCGATGTAACCGGCGCCACCGACGACCAGCGCCTTCATCCGGTCGCTCCCTTGGAGCCGCGCGGCCGCTGACCGGCCACCTCGGGAGTGCTGTTGCTGACGAAGGTGCACATGGCTGATCCCGACCCCGGCTCGTTGTTCCTCTAGGCGCCCGCCTGGATGGTGGGCACCACGAAGATGCAACCAGAAGACATCGCCGCGGCGTGCACGGGCGCCCGACAGGGTCGGTCGGCCGAGCTTGCGGGGCTACCTCCGGGTGGCCAGCGCGTCGACGACGGCGGCGCAGAAGGCCGGCAGGTCGTCGGGTCTGCGGCTGGTGATCAGGTTGCCGTCGACCGCGACCTCCTCGTCGACGACGGTGGCGCCCGCGTTGGCCAGATCGGTCCGGATACTCGGATACGACGTCACCCGGCGGCCCTGCAGCACGCCGGCCTCCACGAGCGTCCACGGGCCGTGGCAGATCGCGGCCACCGGCTTTCCGGACCTCACGAACTCCCGGACGAAGCCGACTGCGTCCTTGTCGATGCGCAGCTTGTCCGGGTTCACGGTGCCGCCGGGCAGCACAAGGGCGTCGTAGTCGCCCACGGACACCGAGCCGACCAGCACGTCGACGGGATACTCCCCGGCCGGCTCGAGGTCATGGTCGCGGGCCTGCACGGTGCCTTCCTTGATCGACACCAGGTCGGTGCGGGCACCGGCGGACCGCAGCATGTCGCGGGGTTTCACGAGCTCGACGCGTTCCACGCCGTCGGCGGCCAGGATCGCCACCCGCCGACCGGCGAGCTGTTCGGACATGCGTCCTCCTTGGGCATGATCTGTCGTGTGGATGCCCCTGGGATGTACCCGGATCGGGCGACCGGCGAAACCTCTGCCGGGGTCGTCGCCACGCTGCGGGCCGCCGGGTGTGTGTTCGCCGAGGAGGAGGCGACCATTCTGACCGAGGCCGCAGCCGGCCCGGACGAGCTGGCCGCGATGGTGCGCAAGCGGGTCGAGGGCAGGCCGCTGGAGCACATCGTCGGATGGGTCGAGTTCGGCGGCCGCCGGATCGCGGTCCAGGAGGGGGTGTTCGTTCCCCGGCGGCGCAGTGAGCTGCTCGTCCGGGAGGTCGTGTCGTTCCTGCGCGGTCGGACGGGGCTGGTGGTGGTTGACCTGTGCTGCGGCTGCGGCGCCATCGGGGTCGCCATCGCCGGAACCGTCCCGGGGGTCGAGGTGTACTCGGTGGACATCGACCCGGTGGCCGTGCGGTGCGCCGCGCGGAACCTCGCCCCGTGCGGGGGCCGGGCCTTGCAGGGGGACCTTTTCACGCCGTTGCCGCCGGCCTTGCGCGGGCGGGTGGACGTGCTCGTCGGCAAC
>JBIOVW010000320.1:0-2698 GCA_044867945.1 Nakamurella sp.
GGAGATTCACGCCGAGATCCTCGTCGGCGCGGACGGGTCCGGCGGCATCTGCAAGTGGTCCATCCCGCAGGAGCACCGAACGGACAACTTCGTGGAGTACCCGTTCGCCTGGTTCGGCATCCTGTGCGAGGCGCCGCCCAGCGCCGAGGAGCTGATCTACTGCAATTCCGAGCACGGCTTCGCTCTCATCAGCCAGCGGGACGAGCACATCCAGCGGATGTACTTCCAGTGCCCGCCGGACGAGGACGTCGACGGCTGGACCGAGGACATGATCTGGGCGGAGCTGCAGAAGCGGGTGGACGGGCCGGACGGGTTCCAGCTCAAGCGAGGCCACATCTTCGACAAGACGGTGCTGCGGTTCCGCAGCTACGTGTGCGAACCGCTGCGGTACGGGAACATGTTCCTGGCCGGCGACGCCGGGCACACCGTGCCGCCGACCGGGGCCAAGGGCCTGAACTTGGCCTTCGCGGACGTGCGGGTGCTGTTCGAGGGCATCGACTCGTACTGCTCGACCGGGTCGAAGGAGCTGCTGGATGCCTACAGCGACCGGGCCCTGCAGCGGATCTGGAAGGCGCAGAACTTCTCGTACTGGATGACCAGCATGCTGCACACCCGGGCCGATGCCAGCCCGTTCGAGCGCAAGCGCCAGCTCGGTGAGCTGGCCGGGGTGGTCGCCTCCCGGCACGGTTCGTCCTACCTGGCCGAGGCCTACACCGGCTGGCCCAACGCCTGACCAGAATGGATCGCCCCGGTGACGCCCGTCGGCGTCGCCGGGGCGGGTTCCGTTTCCTCCCGCCAGGAGGACCCGGGCTGCGGAACATCCGGTCGCCTGGGCGCGACCCAATGGTCCGCAACCGCGCCGCGAGCCGGCCGGCCACCCTTGGCCGGCCAGAAGTCGCCTTCGGGCTCAGCCGGCCCGATCCCGAACCCTCTCGGATCAGGTGCCGGGTTGCCGCACCAGCCGGTCGCCGGCCCATCCGACCGGCATCGGATCAGTGAGCTCACCGACGAAATCTCCGTTGTCGTCCTTGTTGACGAACGCGAGCAGAACCCATCGGTCGTCCGGATCCCGGACGAGCTTGCCGACGTAGAACCGGTCGTCGGACAGCAGGGTGGCGCCGGCGATGTCGTACGGGCCCAACGCGGAACCGGCGTTGGCGACCCAGATTCCGCCAGGTCCACCCCGTGCGGCGCGGTCGGCCGAAAACTCCCGCTCCGCGCAATTGAAGATGAGAACCCAGCGTCCATCGATCTTCTCGACCTGCGGCACCTCGAGTTGTCCGAACCCGCCGCCGGGTTCGGACAGTGGAGGGCGCACCTCCCATTCGACGAGGTCGGGGGAGTGGGCCCGGCCGATCACCCCGCGGTCGTCCGGCGCTCCGTCACCGGCGCGGGCGGTGATCAGCATGTGCCACCCATCGCCGTCCGGGTCGGCGAACACCCAGGGATCGCGCCAGTGCTCGTCCCGCCACGGGTCGGCACCGCCGAGTGTCTCGTACCACCGAGGGTCCGCGCACACCAGCGGATTCCGCTCGTCCTTGACCCAGTGGTAAAGGTCGGGGGACGTGGCCCGGCCGACCTGTTGTTGCAGCGTTCCGTCCTCGTGCCGGGTGGTGCCGGTGTAGAACATCGACCAGGTGCCGTCCGGTCCCCGGACCACCGACCCGGTCCAGGTCGCGGTCCGGTCGAAGCCGGGGGCATCGCCGCGGACGATCGCGTCGGCCACCCGAGTCCAGTTGACCAGGTCGGTGGAGACGGCGTGACCCACGCCCGCGCGCAGGTGCCGGCGGTCGGGGTCGTGCAGTGCGCGGGACGCGTAGAGGAAGAACAGGTGGTAGGTCTTGTCATGCTTGGCGAGCCAGAAGTCCCAGAGCCAGGAGTCGGGGAGTCGAAACATGGGTCAGCCCTTCACGCCGGAGGAGGCGATCGAATTGATGAACGATCGTTGGAAGGCGATGAACAGCACCAGCACCGGGATGGTGATCAGCGAGGCGTAGGCCATGATCTGACCCCAGTTGGTGGTCAGCTGGGAGAAGTAGTCGAGGCCGACCATGACCGGGCGCAACGATTCGGTCTGCACCGCCATCAGCGGCCAGAGGTACTGGTTCCAGGCCGGCAGGAAGGTCAGGATCGCCACGGTGGCCACCGCGGGTCCGGACAGCGGCATGATGATCTTGCGGTAGATGGTGAACCAGCCGGCACCGTCGACCTTGGCGGCCTCGTCGAGTTCCTTCGGGATCGAGTCGAAGTACTGGTAGAACAGGAAGATCGAGAACGCGTTGGCGATGAACGGGATGAACTGCACCTCGTAGGTGTCGAGCCAGCCGATCGATCCGTCGTAGTAGGGCAGCAGGTTGACCCACCACAGCAGCGGCAGCGCCAGGGTCTCGAACGGCACGATCAACGTGGCGATGATGATCGCGAGGATCACCTTGCGGCCCTTGAAGTTCAGCCGAGCCAAGGCGAATGCCGCCAACGAGTTGACGATGATGCCGAGAACGACGGTGAACACCGAGATGATGATCGAGTTCATCAGGAACGTTGTGAACGGAACCCGGTCGAACACCGCATCGTAGTTGTCGAACGACACGTCGCCGATCGGCAGAAATGCGTTGATCGAGGTGACGTCTGCGAAGATCTGCGAGTCCGGCTTGAAGCTGGACACGATCAGGAAAACCAGGGGCAGGCCGAACACGAA
>JBIOVW010000321.1:0-4075 GCA_044867945.1 Nakamurella sp.
AAGCCGCGCGTGAAGGAGCTCTTTTACCTGTTCCAGATCAAGCGCGCCGCCCGCAACCGCGCCGAAGTGCTGATGCACGCCAACCGGTTCACCGTCGCCGACGCCGTCAAGTCGATGATGGAAAACGTCCAGTTCCTCGACGAGGACGTCGCCCGCGTCGACGCCGAGATCTACCTGCGGCATCCGGCCTACGGCAGCGGCTACCAGATGGGCAAGCTGCAGATGGACCAGCTGCTGTCCGACCGGTATCACCAGCTGAAGGAGAAATTCAATCTGAAGCAGTTCCACGACGAGTTCCTCGCCGCGGGAACGATTCCCATTTCCCTGCGGGTGCGGTGCGGAGCGGCAGCGGGACTGCGCCGCGGCGCCGCGGACGTCACACCGGTCGACGGGCAGCCGGGCTGGGACCGGGTGGTCGTCCCTCTCGGGCCGCTCTGGGAGACTGCCCGGCACCTCGCCGGACACGGGCCGGACGTCGTCGTCGAGGACCCCGCCGACCTGGTCGATGCGACCGTGACCCTGCTGACCGGCACCCTGCAGGCCATGCGTGCCCACACCGGTGCCGACACCGGGCCGCCTGTCGACCAGGACCCGCTGCTGACGTTCGACGAGCTGGGTGGGCTGGTCGCGGGACCGACGCCGTGAGGGAGCCTTGGCGAGTGAACCATCGAGACGGGCGCCGCGTGCGGGTGGCCGAGCGCGCGAGGCGACCCGGAGAGGCGGGGGCGTGAGAAGCACCGAGAACGCGCAGGACCGGTTGGCCAGGATGCTGTCTCTGGTGCCCTACGTCTCGCGGCGGCCCGGCGTCAGCCTCGACGAGCTGGCTCGGGAGTTCGCGGTGAGCCGCGACCAGATCAGCGCCGACCTGGACCTGTTGATGGTGTGCGGGTTGCCCGGCTATTACCCGGACGACCTGATCGACGTGGTCCTCGACGACGACGGCGGCACCGTGTCCATCACCTTCGACGCCGGCATCGAACGCCCGGTCCGGCTGACCGCGGACGAGGCGCAGGCACTGCTGGTCGCGTTGCGGGCGCTGGCGCAGACGCCCGGGCTGGTGGAGACCGAGGCAGTGGAATCTGCGCTGGCCAAGCTCGAGCAGCTGGACCGGCGGGCGGCCGAATCGACCGATGCGGTGCGGGTGGTGCCGGCCGACCCGGCACCCGAGCTGGGCACGGTCCGCGAGGCCCTCGACCGATCCCGGCGGCTGTGGATGCGGTACTACACCCAGTCCCGCGACGCTGTCACCGAACGCACCGTCGACCCGCTGCGCATCCTGGTCACCGACGGCCACGCCTACCTGGAGGCCTACTGCCACCGAGCCCAGGCGATCCGGCACTTCCGGATCGACCGGATCGAGGTGGCCCGGGTGCTCGACGAACCCGTCCAGGGCAGCCTGTTCGTGGACTCGGAGGTGCCGGAGCGGATCTTCCATCCCGACCCGGCCGTGCCGCCCGTCGAGCTCGTCCTGACCGGCGGGGCCCGGTGGGTGGCCGAGTACTACCCGGTGGAGACGGTCACCGCGTTGCCCGGACCGGACACCGGGGTGCGGGTCACCCTGCACGCCGGCAGCGACGACTGGTTGGCCCGGCTCGTGCTGTCCCTGGGCGGAGACGCGGTCGTCACCAACCGCCCCGAGGTGACCGATCTGGTCGCGCGGCGGGCGGCACAGGCGCTGGTCGCATACAGCCGCCCCTGACCGGGTTCGGCGCCTTGTGCGACCGAGCAGGACCAATCCGCTCCGTAGGATCGGTCCGAAGCACCTTCAGCGGCGGCCGGAGGCGGTCGCCCGACGGGCGAGGAGTCAGGCGTGCGGATGTTCGGCCGACAGCTGCCGAGCCTGCGGCTGCGCCGGGGCAGGCCGCCCAAGTCGGCCGACGGCACGATGCCGTTGATGGAGCACCTGCACGAGCTGCGCCGCCGACTTTTCGTGGCCACCCTCGCCATTCTGCTTGGCACCGTCATCGGCTTCATCTGGTTCGGCAACGGCATCCCGGCGATCGGGCTGCCGAGCCTGTCCGAGATCCTCACCGCGCCCTACTGCGCCGTGCCGGCCGACCAGCGGGTCACCTTCGGCGATTCCGAGGAATGCAAATTGCTGGCCACCGGGCCGTTTTCCGCCCTCGAGCTGCAGCTCAAGTCCGCGCTCATCGCCGGCGTGGTGCTGACGGTTCCGGTGTGGCTGTACCAGCTGTGGGCGTTCGTCACGCCCGCCCTGTACAGCAAGGAACGCAAGTACGCGATCATCTTCGTCAGCGCCGGCGGGGCGCTGTTCGTGGCCGGCGCAGTGCTGGCCTACGTGGTGATCCGCGAAGGCCTGACCGTGCTGCTCGGCTTCGGCGGCGACGCCACCATCGCCGCGCTCTCCCCGGACAGCTACTTCTCGTTCCTGATCGCGATGATCATCATTTTCGGGGTGTCGTTCGAGCTGCCGCTGCTGCTGATCATGCTGAACCGGATCGGGGTGGTCTCCGGCGCGAAGCTGGCCAAGTGGCGGCGGTACGCGATCTTCGGGCTGACCGTGTTCGCCGGCTTCGTGGTGCCCGGCAACGACCCGATCACCATGCTCGCGCTGGCCGTCTCGCTCGCGCTGCTCTACGAACTGTCGGTGCAGGTGGCCCGGCTGCACGACAGGCGTGCCCGGCGTCGGGAGGAACGGGCGCAGCTGTCCGACGACGAGGCGACCCCGCGCAGCGACCTGCCCACCGGCGAGGTCGGCGCGTCCACGGACACCCGGGTGCAACCGGTGGCCGCCGCGGTTCCGGTGGCCGCCCCGCAGCCGATTCCGGGCCGGGCCATGCCGCCGCCGGCCAGTCGTGGGTTCGAGGACCTCGGCGACGTGACCTGAGCTGCGCCCGACGGGCTGCGCAGTTCCCATTCGGTTGAGATGATGCCCGCTACCATCTTGTGCGCTGTGATGTGCTTCACTGCGCCCGTTCGGCAGCCGAGTTCGACCGTCAGGAGCACTTTTCGTGGCCACCCCCAAGATCCTCGTCCACCCGACCCTCGCCGACCGCGTGGCCAAGGGCGCCGATGCCCGCGTCGTCACCCCGTTGGAGAGTCATCAGGGATGGGCACCGCCCGCGGACCGGTTCGACCCGGTCGCGTTGTTGGAGGAGCAGAACAGGACGCGGGAGCCGGACCTGGTGCCCGTCCGGCACGGCCGGATGGCGGTGTCGCCGTTCACCTTCTATCGGGGGGCGGCCAAGGTCATGGCCGCCGACCTGGCCGGCACGCCGACCGCGGGGTTGGACGCACAGCTGTGCGGCGACGCGCATCTGTCGAATTTCGGCGGGTACGCCTCTCCGGAGCGGCGGCTTGTCTTCGACCTGAACGACTTCGACGAGACGCTGCCCGGCCCCATCGAGTACGACGTCAAGCGGCTGGCCGCCAGCCTCGTCATCGCCGGCCGCAACAACGGGTTCACCCCGGAGCAGAGCTCCGCCGCCGCCCTGGCCGCGGTCCGCCGCTACCGCACGGCGATGGCCGAGTTCGCCGCGATGGGCACGATGGAACTGTGGTACACCCACCTGTCCGAGGACGACCTTGAGCCGGTGCTGAACCGGCTGGCGGCGGAGTCGGCCGACTCGGGCAAGGCCGAGAAAGGAAAGGCCAAGGGTGGGAAACCGGCAAAGGGCGAGAAGTCGAAGGCCGCCAAGGCGGCCGCGCAGGAACGGAAGGCCCATCATGAGGCGCTGGCGAAGGCGGCCCGGCGCGCGGAGAAGAACCTGGCGAAGGCCCGCACCCGCGACTCGCTGCAGGCGCTGTCCAAGCTCGGGGAGGTGGTCGACGGGCGCTACCGGATCAAGAGCCAGCCGCCGATCGTCGTGCCGCTGCGTGACCTCCCGGACACGTACAGCATCAACCTGGCCGACATCGAACAGGTGGTGCGCGCGCAGTACCGCGAGTACCGGGAGACACTCCAGCATGACCGTCGCCACCTGCTGGAGAACTTCTCCTACGTCGACATGGCCCGCAAGGTCGTCGGGGTGGGCAGTGTCGGCACCCGGGCCTTCATCGTCTTGTTCGAAGGCAAGGACGAGCGTGACCCGCTGTTCCTGCAGGTCAAGGAGGC
>JBIOVW010000322.1:0-3766 GCA_044867945.1 Nakamurella sp.
TCGCCGCCGACGGCATCCATCGCGTCCGCGATCTCGTACCCGGAGCGGGTTCGGGTGCCCTTGAACAGCAGGTGCTCCAGGTAGTGCGAGGCGCCGGCCAGGCGTGGAGTCTCGTCGACGGACCCGACGCCGACCCACACCCCGACCGTGGCGCTGCGCGCCCCGGGCACGCTCTCGGTGACCACTCGCAGCCCGCCGGGCAGGAGCGACGCGGTGACGGTCGAGCCGTCGGCCGCGCGCTCCAGCACCGTGCTTCTGGTGCGCCTGATCGGCGACGACACAGTTCCGGCCACCGACGCAGTCAACAGGTCAGACCTGCGCCGGCTCGGGCTCGGCGACCGGCTCGGCCGGGCCGACGGATGCATCGCCGGCGTCCTCAGGTTTCACCGGCACCAGGCTGATCTTGCCGCGGGCGTCGATCTCGACGATCTCCACCTGCAGCTTGTCGCCGACGTTGACCACGTCCTCGACCTTGCCGATCCGCTTGCCGCCGCCCAGCTTGCTGATGTGCACCAGGCCGTCCCGACCGGGTAGCAGCGAGACGAACGCGCCGAACGCGGTGGTCTTGACCACTGTGCCCAGGAACCGCTCGCCGACCTTAGGCAGCTGCGGGTTGGCGATCGCGTTGATCTTGTCGATCGCGGACGACACAGCCTGCCCGTCGGCTCCCGAGACGAAAATCGTTCCGTCGTCCTCGATCGCGATCTCTGCCCCGGTCTCCTCGGTGATCGAGTTGATCATCTTGCCCTTCGGGCCGATCACCTCGCCGATCTTGTCGACCGGCACCTTGATGGTGGTGATCCGCGGCGCGAACTGGCTCATCGGGTCCGGCGTGTCGATGGCCTCGTGCATGACGTCCAGGATGGTGAACCGGGCGTCCCGGGCTTGAACCAGCGCCCCACGGAGCACTTCGGATGGGATGCCGTCCAGCTTGGTGTCCAGCTGCAGCGCGGTGACGAACTCCCGGGTCCCGGCGACCTTGAAATCCATGTCGCCGAAGGCATCCTCGGCGCCCAGGATGTCGGTCAACGCGACGTATTGCACAGAGGCAGTTCCGGTTTCGGAGTCCGACACCGTGTCGGACACCAGACCCATCGCGATGCCGGCCACCGGCGCCTTCAGCGGAACGCCGGCGTTCATCAGCGACAGGGTGGACGCGCAGACCGATCCCATCGATGTGGAACCGTTGGAGCCCAACGCCTCCGACACCTGACGGATCGCATACGGGAACTCCTCGCGGGTGGGCAGCACCGGCACCAGGGCCCGCTCGGCCAGTGCCCCGTGCCCGATCTCGCGCCGCTTGGGTGAACCGACCCGGCCGGTCTCACCGGTCGAGTAGGGCGGGAAGTTGTAGTTGTGCATGTACCGCTTGCGGTTCTCCGGCGACAACGTGTCCAGCTGCTGCTCCATCCGCAGCATGTTCAGCGTGGTCACGCCCATGATCTGGGTCTCACCGCGCTCGAACAGTGCCGAGCCGTGCACCCGCGGCAGGTAGCCGACCTCGGCGCCGAGCGTGCGGATGTCGGTGAGTCCGCGGCCGTCGATGCGCACCTTCTCACGCAGCACCCGCTGGCGCACCAGCTTCTTGGTGACCGAACGGAACGCGTTGCCCAGCTCGGACTCCCGGCCGGCGAACGGCTCGGCCAGGGTCTCGTACACCCGGGTCTTGACCGCGTCGACCGCGTTGTCGCGGTCCTGCTTGCCGGCGATCGTGAGCGCCTGCGCCAGCTCCTCGCCGGCGACGCTCTCCACGGCCTCCAGCGCGTCCGGCTGGTACGGCGGGAACAGCGGGAACTCGGCGACTGGCTTGGCCGACCTACCGGCCAGCTCGTTCTGCGCCTGACACAACACCCGCAGGAACGGCTTGGCCGCCTCCAGGCCCTCGGCGACGACCTCCTCGGTCGGCGCGGTGGCCCCGCCGGCGACCAGCTCCACGGTCTTCTCGGTCGCTTCTGCCTCGACCATCATGATCGCCACATCGTCACCCGCGAGCCGGCCGGCGACGACCATGTCGAACACCGCCCGCTCCAGCTCCGAATGCCGTGGGAAGGCGACCCACTGACCGTCGATCAGGGCCACCCGGACGCCGGCGACCGGCCCGGTGAACGGCAGGCCGGAGATCTGGGTGGACGCCGACGCGGCGTTGATGGCCAGCACGTCGTACAGGTCGTCCGGGTTGAGGGCGAGCACGGTGATGACGACCTGGACCTCGTTGCGCAGCCCGCTGGTGAAGGTCGGGCGCAGCGGCCGGTCGATCAGCCGGCAGGTCAGGATCGCGTCCTCGGACGGCCGACCTTCGCGACGGAAGAAGGATCCGGGGATGCGCCCGGCCGCGTACATCCGCTCCTCAACGTCGATGGTCAGCGGAAAGAAGTCGAACTGCTCCTTGGGATGCTTGCCGACGCTGGTCGCCGACAACAGCATGGTGTCGTCGTCCAGATAGGCGGCGACGGCGCCCGCGGCCTGCTGGGCCAGCCGGCCGGTTTCGAACCGGACGGTACGGGTGCCGAACGAGCCGTTGTCCAGAACGGCGGTGGCACTGGTGGTGGTGGGATCCGACATGTGGCTCCTCGGTTGCCGGTCGCGAGTGTTCCTCGCGCCGGGAGTGGGAGGCCACGCCAGGTGGGTCGAAGGGCCGCCGATGCCCGGGCGGGCGCCGGCCTTCGATCGAAGCCGCCGGAACACCTTGTCGAGTGCGCTCCGGTGGCCACTACCGAGGACCGGCCATGAAGTCTCGCCGCGGGCGGGCCGGCCGTGCGAACGGGTGGAGTGGCCCAGGTGATGTTCAGTTGTGCCCGGCCGGGGTGGACGCCATGCGGCTCGCACCCCCGCCGGATGGTTCCTACCGCCGCAGCCCGAGCCGCTCGATCAGCGCGCGGTAGCGGTTGATGTCGACCTGCTGCAGGTAGCGCAGCAGCCGACGCCGGCGGCCGACGAGACCCATCAGGCCGCGGCGGGTGTGGTGGTCGTGCTTGTGCTGCTTGAGGTGCGCGGTGAGGTCCGAGATCCGCTTCGACAGCATCGCGACCTGCGCCTCGGGTGAACCGGTGTCGCTTTCGTGCAGGCCGTACTCGGCCAGGATTTCCTTCTTCTGCTCGGCGGTCAACGCCACGTTCGGTGCTCCTAGTGCTTCGTGTGCCGTGCACGGCCCGCTCCGGACTACCTTCGCCGGGGGGATGACGGTGCCGGCCGCCACGGACTGCAGCCGGACCCAGTCGTCCAGTCTATCAGCGCGGACGGTCAACCCCGGTCGGGCGGATCCCGACGCGCGCCGGACCGGGCGGCACGACGACACCGACGCTGGCAGAATGGGCTCGTAAGTTACTGACGAGTAGGGGTCGAGATGGCGAAGCTGGATCTACGTGTGCGCGCCTTCGCCTGGCTGTTCGCGCATACGCCGGGCGGGTCCGTCGACACCATGACGCCCGAACAGATCGTGCGCACCCAGGAACTGCTCGCCGGACACGGCAAGCTGACCGCCGGGGTGACCGGCAAGCTCGCCAGGGGCGTCACCACCGATGACCGGGTGCTGCGGCAGGACGGCGAGCGGGTACCGGTCCGGATCTACCGCGGGGTGCACCAGCAGGCCCACAGCCCGGTGGTCATCCACTTCCACGGGGGTGGCTGGGCGCTCGGTGCGTTGGACCACTCCGACTGGCTGTGCAGTCAGGTCTGCCTGGGCGTCGAGGCCGTCGTGGTGTCCGTCGACTACCGGCTGGCCCCGCTGCACCGATTCCCCAACGCCGTGCTGGACAGCCTGGCCGCG
>JBIOVW010000323.1:0-4475 GCA_044867945.1 Nakamurella sp.
GCCCTTCATCGCTGGTCAGGTGCCTGTCCCGCAGGTACTGCCAGGTGTTCCACGACGGTGGCCGGGACCCCGGGGCCGGCAGCCCCGGCGCGAACTCCTCGCGGCCCTGTCCTGCCATTTCCCGCAACCGCGGCCAGGCATCGGCGTCGGCGAATTCCGCCACCGCGCGGCTGACGCTGTGTCAAGTACCGGGTTCGATGGAGGGTCTGATCACCCGCTCGTGAGGCAGACGGGTGCGGTTGTCAGGTGGTACTTGGTCTCGTACTCCACGGGTGGGATGAGCTTGAGTTCGCCATGGAGCCTGCGGTGGTTGTACCAGTCGGTGTACTCGGCGACGGCGACCTCCACGTCGTCGATGCCGGTCCAAGGGCCTTTGTTGCGGATCAGCTCGGCCTTGAAGATCGAGTTGAAGGCCTCCGCCATGGCGTTGTCGTAGCTTTTACCGGCTAATCGGGGTCTGGGTTCGTGCCGCTTTCGGCTGTTTGTCTATCGGGTCACATGGCTTGTGGGCGTGTCGCTGCGATCTCGATCAGGGTGTTGATTCGGGTGATGAGGCGCAGGTGGCGTTCGGTTTCGCTGTCCCAGCCGCGCCGGGTGGCGTCGTCGGCGATGGCTTCGGCGGTCTCGCGTTGGCGGTGCAGGACGTCGATGTGGTCGAGGTCGGGGTGGTAGCTGGGGCAGTGCTCGCAGATGTTGGCGTAGGGGCAGGGGCCCTGGGCCGGGGCGCGCAGGCAGTGCCCGCCGGCGAGAGCGGTCTTGACCGTCGCGGTGGTGCGCCAATCCACGTCCTGGCCGGCCGGTGCGCGTTGGGGTGGTGCGGGCAGGGCGCCGATCCGGTGCTTAGCGAGGTCGAGGGCGCGTTCGTACTCGCTGCGGATGGTGGTGTCGAACAGTCGGCCGTAACGCAGGCTCATCTGCGCCGAGACGTGCCCGAGGATGGCCATCAGGGCCTGCAGGGAGACGCCGGCGTTGACCAGGGCGGTGGCGTAGGTGTGCCGCAGCTGGTGCGGGGTGACGTGGCCCAGGCCGGCGACGCCGGCGGCGCGGTCGAGCTCGCGGCGGAGCCCGTTCTGGCCCAGCCGCCGGCCGTGCGCGGTGAACAGGAAGTCGGCGGGCCGGCCGGTGCGGGGGTTGCGGATCGGGCGGCCGGGACTGCGGGTGGCGGTGATCCGGTCGAGCAGGGTGAGGATCTCGGGGTCGATCGGCACCATGCGTTCGGTGTCGAGCTTGCCCAGGGGCACCTTCAGCCAGGACCCGGCGCCCGGGACGTCGATCACGGCGTCCATTTCCAGGTCGAGCAGTTCGCCGATGCGCAGGCCGCAGGCCCGCTGCAAGAGTAGGGCGTCGGCGGCCAGCCGGTTCGGGGACTCGGCCAGGGCCTGGGTCAGGCGCCGGTCGGCGTCCGGGGGCAGGAACCGGGGCAGGGGCTGAGGAAGGCGGGGGTTGTCGCTGGGGAACAGCAGGATCCGCGACGGTGCCTCCGGCCAGTCCCACTCGGTGATCTCGCGGAGGAAGTTCGCGGCCGCCAGGATCCGCCGGGCCTGCTCGGCGGTGGACAGCACGCCGCCGGACGTGGTGTTGGGCGCCTGGGTCAACGCGATCAGCCAGGGTTCGATGTGACCGGTGCGGGTCATCGTGGCCGGGGTCGCGTCAGGGTCGATCGTGGCGATCACGGCGCCGAAGTGGGCCAGTCTGGTCGCCAGGCAGGACACCGTGGACGGCGTGCAGGTGACCATCTTGCGGTCCAGGTAGCGGTGCAGGATCGCGTGCATGGGCTGCGGGACGGTGGCCAGGCGCCGGTCGAACGGCTGCCGCTGTGCCCACGGCGCCGGCAGCGCGGGCAGGATCCCGTGGTGGAACAGCACGGTCTTGGTCGCTGTGGCGGTGGCGCGGTAGTGCCGCCAGGTCCGGCCCGTGGCCTGCTGGCGGGCGACTCCGGCGTCGGCGAGGGCGTCGAAGTCGGCGTGAGTGATCTGGCGCATCGGCTTGCCGGTGGCGAACAGAATCCGGGCCATCACCTGGGAGGCCATCGCCGAGGCGACCCGCTCGGAGTAGCCCAGGCCGCGGGCCGCGTTCACGAACTCCTCGATGTCGGCTCCGATCGCGGTGCCGGGCAGGTCGCGCCAGATCGAGGAGAACTTTCGGTGCACCAGGTAGTCCCACCCGGGGTGAAGGCGGCCGGTGACCAGCAGGAACGTGATGAACGGGCGGGTCCCGCAGCTCGCCGACAACTGCACCGGCAGCGGCTCGGCCGCCCACGCCCGCACGTCGGGCCAGCGCTGCAGGAACACCCGGGCCCAGTAGGTGAACGACGTGTTCCCCCGGCCGGTCCTGGCTTGGTGGGCGTGATAGGCGGCCAGCACCTGCGCCGGTGACTCAGCCCCGGCGGACGCTGTAGTCCGCCCGACGCGGGATCTGGCCCGCGCGGAGTCAACCGGAGTGATCGTCACGCTGGCGTGCGCGGGCTGCATCGTATTGGGCCTTCACGTGCGTGGGAGCGAGGTGAATGTAGCGGGCGGTGGTGTCGACGTGGGCGTGCCCGAGCAGGGCCTGCATCACCGCCAGGTCGACCCCGGCCTCGGCCAGGGCTGTGCCGAAGGTGTGCCGCAGCGCGTGCGGCGCGCCCGCTCCGACCCCGGTGATCGCGCGGTGGTAGCGGAACACCGTCCGCAGCCCGGCGGGGGTCAACGGCTGCCCGCGGTGCGCGCCCTTGCCGACCAGGAAGAGCATCGGGCTGCGACTGTCGGGACGCTCGGTGAGCAGGTAGCTGTTGATGACGGCGGCGAGGTCGGCGTCCAACGGGACCCGGCGGTCTTTGCCGCCCTTGCCGTGCACGAGCAGCCAGCGGCCGCCGATGTCGACGTCGGTGACGCTCAGGGCGAGGACCTCACACGAGCGCAGCCCGCAGTACAGCATCAGCCCGGCCATCGCCAGGTCCCGGGACGTGCGCAGGCTGGCCAGCAGGTCGGTGACCTCGCCCCCGGTCAGGGCGCGGGGCAGGCGCCGCGGGGTGCGCAGCCGAAGCCGTGACCGCGGCGAGGGCCGGCGCTTGGTATGCGCCAGCATCCCTGATCGTTCCCCGGGCGCGAACCACGCCGAGGGGCGGCCCTTCGGGATCGGGCTCACCAGCTGCGGGTCGCGGATCGCGAGGAAGTCGAACAGGCCGGCGACCGCGGCCAGCCGCAGGTTCACGTACGCCGGCGACAACCGGTCGACCCGATTCCCTCGCAGATCAACGACATTCGGTCCCGGGCGGCCGGTGACGGTCTCCGCGCGGCACGCGGCCAGGAACGCCAGCACGTCGTCGGTGCGTACCTGCCCCAGGCCCAGCCCCACGACCGCGAGCCAGCGGAAGAACGCCAGCAGGCCGTACCCGTAGGTCCGCACCGTCCGGGGGGAGTAGTTCCGGTCCTGCAGATAGCTCAAGAACTCATTCCCCGGCGCGACCGCCTCCGAATCGGCGGCGACCAGCCGCCAGCCGTCCTCCTCATCGCGTTCCAGGACCACAGACGAGACGCCGTCCATGACCACAGGCCTACCCCTGTCCGCACCTCGATGCGAGCACCCTCACCGGGTGGCCGCCGATCGTCCTGGGTGCCGTCGGGGGCTGAGTTAGCCGGTTAACGGGCAGTCTCCCTTCGATCCCACCGAGGCGACGGCGCCGGCCTCGGCCAGGCGTTGGGTGTACCGCACCGCGACGTACTGCAGCCACGGTCGGAGTGATGGACCAGGTTGGTGGTGTCCTGCCCATCCCGGGCCCGGGTCCACAGGCCCATGTTCAGGGCGTCCAGAGCCAGGTCGGTGCGCAGCGAGGTGGAGACCTGCCAGCCGACGATCCGGCGGGAGAACACGTCCTGGGCGAACGCGGCGTACACCCAGCCGGAGAACGTGCGTGCGGAGGTAGGTGATGTCGCAGACCCATAACCGGTCCGGGGCATCGGCGAAGAAGGCCCGCCCGACCAGGTCCGGGCGGTGGTCGGTTCCCTTGACGACCGGACGCGTCGTGATCGGCGTCTTCACCCGCGAGATCCCTTTCAGGCCAACGGCTTTCATCAACCGGGCCACCGTGCACCGGGCCACCTTCCGTCCCTGCACGCCGCCTTGGCGGGCGAGCTCGGCGTGGACCTTGCGCACTCCGTAGACGCCGTAGTTCTTCGCGTGCACCTCCTTGATATCTTCGGTGACGATCGCGTCGCGGACCGCACGGGCCGACGGGGGCCGGGAACGTGCGGCGTAGTAGGTGCTCGGAGCGATCTTCACGCCGGCCTGGGTCAGCTCGGCGCAGATCGGCTCGACTCCGAACTCGTGCTTGTGCTCGTCGACGTACCTGACGATCAGCGGGAGGGACGGTCTAGCTCCGCCGCGAAGAAAGCCGATGCGCTCCTGAGGATCCCGTTCGCGCGGCGCAGCTCACGGTTCTCCCGCTCCAGCTGGGCGATCCGCCGTTCCTGCTCGGTCGTGGTCCCCGGCCGGTC
>JBIOVW010000324.1:0-8843 GCA_044867945.1 Nakamurella sp.
GTTCGAGGTGAAGGACATCTCCGGGATCGTGGAGGGGCCGCGCGCGCTGTACCAGGTCGAGATCAGGGTCTGGTTCACCGTCCTGGAGCGCATGCACGGATGAGCACCAGGGCTCGGGCGGGTGCAGGGCGGGTGGGCGGCCCCGCCGTCGACGCGGTGCCGGGCGTGACCCGGGTCGCGCTGCCGATCGAGGTCAACGCGATCGAGAGCGTCAACATGTACATCGTCGACGACGGCGACAAGGTGACCGTCGTCGACTGCGGGGTGTGGCAACCCGACAAGCCGGACGGTGGTGTGGCCACCGTGCAGGCCGGCCTGCGCAGCGCGGGGTACGAGCTGACGGACGTCTCCCGGCTGGTCATCACCCACGCGCACATCGACCACTACGGACTGGCCGGCCGGGTCATGGAATTGACCGGTGCCGACCTGGCCATGCACGCGATGACCGACCTGGACTGTCAGAAGTACCGGCACCCGGAGACGTCGATGTCGCAGCTGCGGGACACCTATGCCGACCACGGCGTCGCCGGCCTGACCGGGGACGGGGGTGAACCCCTGGGCCGGTGGATGCCGTTCCTGCATTCGGTGGTGGAGGCGTCGACCCGGCTGCGTGGGGACGAGACCATCGGGATCGGCGCTGACGACTGGTCCGTCATCCACACCCCCGGTCACTCGCTCGGTCATATCTGCCTGTGGTCACCGCGCCGCCGGTTGCTGCTGTCGGGCGATCACCTGCTGCCAGGCATCACCCCGCCGGTCACCTTCGAGCGAGGCTTCGACATCGATCCGATGCTGAGCTACCTGCGCTCGTTGCAGCTGGTCCACGACCTGAATCCGGAGCTGGTGTACCCGGGACACGGCCGGCCGTTCGGCGACGTGATCGGCCGGATCGAGGCGATAATGCGCAACAAGATGCGCCGGATGGCACGGATCCGCCGGGCGATCCAGGACAGGCCCAGCACGGTCGGCGAGCTCACCGAGAAGCTGGTGGCCGGCGCCATGCTCCCGCAACAGCGACAGATGGCGATCAACGAGACCCTGGCGCACATCGCTTGCCTGCGATATGCCCGGATGGTCGAACGGCGGACCAGGCCGGACGGCGTCTACGAGTGGTTCAGCACCAGCGACGACCCGCTGGATGCGGATCGATTGCTCGCCTCCCCGGGCAGTTGATCACGGTGAGCCGGCCCTTGTGGCGACCCGACAAGGGCACCCTTCACATGATCAACTCGGGGTGGGTGGGCCCGGCTCGTCCGGTCCACGGTCATGGCTTTCACTGAGCAGGAAACGGCCGTCGCCGCACCCGGCGGCGCGCGGCCCGATGTTTGACTCATCCGGCAGGGAGGGACCCTGCCGGTCACCGACCCGAAACCCGCGAGTTCAGGACGGAATTGATGAGTACTACAACCGACGGGCCCCTGGTCATCAAGGGTCTGGATGGGCTGAAGGACCGGCTCGGCACCGACCTGGGGGTGAGCGACTGGTGGACGGTGACGCAGGACGGGATCAACACCTTCGCCAAGCTCACCGGCGACGAGCAGTGGATCCACGTCGACCCGGAGCGGGCCAAGAACGCCCCGGCGGGCACGACCATCCAGCACGGCTTCTTCACGCTGGGTCTGGCCACCGGTTTCCTCTGGGAGATCTGCACCATCGACGGGTTCAAGGTGGTGCTGAACTACGGCCTGAACAAGGTCCGGTTCCCGGCCATGCTGGCCGTCGACAGCCGGATCCGGATGCACGTGAATCTGGCCGAGGTCAAGGAGCTCGAGACCCCGACCGGGCCCGGGGCCGAGGCCGTGTACCGGCTGACCTATGAGGTCGAGGGACAGACCAAGCCGTGTTGCGTCGCCGACCTGGTTTTCCGCTACTACAACTGAGTGACCACATTTTGCGACGAGGAGAGAGACAGCGATGACCACCACGGCGAACCCCGCGATCGGGCAGAGCATCGACGCCAACGGGATCCGCACCAACTACCTGTCCGCCGGCAGCGGCGAGCAGACCGTCGTGCTCGTGCACGGTTCCGGTCCCGGCGTGACCGCGTACGCCAACTGGCGGCTGGTGCTGCCCGTGCTCGGCGAGAACTTCACCTGTTACGCCCCCGACATGGTCGGCTTCGGCTACTCCGACCGGCCGGCGGATGTCGAGTACGGGTTGCAGACCTGGGCCGACCAGACCGTCGGGTTCATCAAGGCCATGGGCATCGAGAAGTGCCACCTGATCGGCAACAGCTTCGGCGGTTCGATCGCGCTGCGCATCGCGACCCGGCACCCCGAGCTCATCGACAAGATCGTGTTGATGGGCAGCATGGGGGTGCCCTTCGAGCTGACCGACGGCCTGGACACCGTCTGGGGCTACGAGGGCACCATCGAGTCGATGCGCAAGGTGCTGGACTACTTCGCCTACTCGCGCGACCTGGTGAACGAGGAACTGGCCCAGGTGCGGTTCAAGGCGAGCATGGAACCCGGTTTCCACGAGTCGTTCTCGTCCATGTTCCCGGGCCCGCGCCAGCGCTGGGTGGACGCCATGTGCACGCCCGAGGACGAGATCCGCAAGCTGACCAACCGAACCCTGATCGTGCACGGCCGCGAGGACAAGGTCATCCCGCTGGAGACCTCGCTGAAGCTGGAGCAGCTGATCGACAACGCCGACCTGTCCGTCTTCTCGCACTGCGGCCACTGGTCGATGATCGAGCGCACCGCCGACTTCAACCGCCTCGTCCGCGACTTTTTCCTCCAGGTGCCGACCAAGCCGGTCATCACCGTCGAGGACGAGTAGGCACGATGGCCACCAAGACCAAAGAGGCGCCCGCCAAGGACGCCGTCGATGACCTGGGGTCCCGGGATCGGGAACTCCTGCTGCGCATCTACCGGGCAATGGTGCTCACCCGCGCGGTGGAGGACCGGATGGTCGCCATGTACAAGGGCGGCGACCTGTTGGGATCGCTGTACACCGGGCACTGGCACGAAGCGATCAGCGTCGGCGCGGCGTCCACGCTTCGACCCGACGACTACATGGCCCCGATCCACCGGGACCTGGGCGCCCACCTGTACCGGGGCATGGAGCCCTGGCAGGTGATGGCCAGCTTCATGGGCAAGGCCACCTCGCCGACCGGCGGTCGGGACGGAACCCTGCACTACGGCCGGCTGGACCTGGGCCACTACAACCTGCCCAGCCACATCCCGGCCAACTTCCCGGTCGCCACCGGCATGGCCTTCGCCTCGAAATACCGTGGGCAGGACAAGGTCTGCCTGGCCTTCTGCGGCGACGGGTCGACCTCGAGGGCAGATTTCCACGAGGCGCTGAGCATGTCCAGCGTCCTGGACCTGCCGAACGTGTTCGTCATCGAGAACAACCAGTTCGCCTACTCGACGCCGATCGCGATGCAGTCCAAGTCGACGAACTTCTCGGACAAGGCAAAGGCGTACGGGATCTCCGGGGTCACCGTGGACGGCACCGACGTGGTCGCCGTGCACGACGCGGTGGCCGAGGGAGTCGCCCGTGCGCGGGCCGGGAACGGACCGTCGATCGTCGAGGGCATCACCATGCGCATGCACGGGCACGCCGAGCACGACCCGGCGGACTACGTGCCGAAGGAAATGTTCGAGGAGTGGTCCAAGAAGGACCCGGTCGAGCTGTTCGAGAAGCGGCTGATCGAGTCGGGTGTCATCGACCAGGAAGCGGCCGACGACGTGCGCAAGCAGGCCAGGCAGGCTGCCATCGACGCTCGCAAGAAGGCTCTCGCCGATCCGATGCCGGAGGCGAGCAATATCGAGGAGGGCGTCTATGCCGACTGACGTGGCTCAAGACGTCACAGCCCCGGCCATTGTGAATCCCGCCGCCGGTCCCAAGGACAGCGGCCAGGCGACCTACCTGGAGGCGGTCGGCCTGGCCCTCGACCACGAGATGGAGCGCGACCCGGACATCTTCATCATCGGCGAGGACGTCGGCCAGTTCGGCGGCGCCTTCAAGGTGACAAAGGGCTTCCTGGACAAGTACGGTCCGCGTCGGGTGGTCGACACTCCCATCGCGGAAACGGGCTTCACCGGCCTGGCGGCCGGTGCGGCGCTGGTCGGGCTCCGCCCGATCGTGGAGTTCCAGTTCGCAGACTTCATCTCCTGCGCGTTCGACCCGATCATCAACGTGCTCGCTCGGCACCACTGGCGCACCGGCGACCCGATGCCGGTGACCATGCGGGCGCCGTTCGGCGGGCGGCTTCGTGCGGGCCCGACCCACTCGCAGAGCGTGGAGAGCTACTTCGCGCACGTGCCGGGCCTCAAGATCGTCATGCCCGGCACGCCGCAGGACGCGGCCGGGCTGCTGATCTCCTCGATCCGGGACAACAACCCGACGCTGTACCTGGAGAACAAGTACCTGTACCGGCGGCTGAAGGCGGCCGGGCCGCTGTCCATGGACCCGATCCCGCTGGGCGTGGCCAACGTGGCGCGGCCGGGCCGGGACATCACGCTGGTCACCTATTCGGCCGGCGTGCACCAGGGCCTGGAGATCGCCGACGAGCTGGACAAGGAAGGCATCTCGGTCGAGGTGATCGACGTGCGCACCCTCGTCCCGCTGGACGTGGAGACCATCGTCAACTCGGTCAAGAAGACCTCCCGCGCGGTGGTGCTGCACGAGGCCGCCAAACGGATGGGCTACGGAGCCGAAATCGCTGCCACCATTCAGGAGGAGGCGTTCTGGTACCTGGACCAGCCGGTGGCCCGGATCGGCGCGAAGAACACGCCGACGCCGACCAGCCCGCCGCTGGAGGACGCGGTCATCCCGCAGCCGGCCGAGATCGCGGATGCGATTCGCGCGGTCGCCCGCGCCTGACCTGCTGCGCTGCAGCATCGCTCGATTTCACTTGTCGCCAATGCTGTGGGCCCGGCGGGGCCCACAGCGGGCGGCTCCCTCCCGGAAGGAACATCTGACGTGGCCGACTACGACATCGTGGTTCTTGGTGGCGGCCCTGGCGGGTACGCCGCCGCGCTGTACGCGGCCTCTGCCGGCCTGTCGGTGGCGCTGGTCGAGAAGGAGAAGGTCGGCGGCACCTGCCTGCACCGCGGGTGCATCCCGGCCAAGGCACTGCTGCACGCCGCCGAGGTCTTCCGCACGGTCGGGCACGCCGCCTCGCACGGCGTGAAGCTTCCTGAGGGCTTCAAGGCCGAGCCCGACTGGCCGGCCGCCAACGTGCGCAAGGCCGGCATCGTCAAGCAGCTCTACGGCGGGTTGTCCGGCCTGCTCAAGCGGCGCAAGGTGCAGGTGGTCATCGGCGAAGGCCGGCTGACCGCGGACGGTTCGGTGTCCGTCGACGGGCAGACGCTCAAGGCCAAGGCGACCATCCTGTGCACCGGCTCGGTGCCGCGGGCGATCCCCGGCATGGACGTCGACGGGGAGCGGGTCGTCACCTCCGACCACGCCACCAACAGCACCTCCGACAAGCTGCCGGAGCGCGCAGCGGTGATCGGCGGCGGTGTCATCGGTGCCGAGTTCGCCTCCGTCTACACCGATCTCGAGGTTGACACGACTCTGCTCGAGGCGATGAACGACGGCGTGCTGCCGATCGGGCCGGACCGCGACGTGGCCAACGTGCTGGCCAAGTCGTTGGCCAAGCGCGGCACCAAGATTCACGCGCAGGCCCGGGTCGGCACCCTCGAACAGACCCAGAACGGTGTGCTGGTGCCGTTCGAGACCCCCAAGGGCAGCGAGAAGATCGAGGTCGACCAGGTTCTGGTGTCCATCGGGCGGCGCCCGGTGACCGAGAACTGCGGCGCCGAAGCGGCCGGGGTGAAGATCACCGACCGTGGCTTCTTCGAGGTCGACACCAACACCATGCTGACCTCGCGGCCGGGCGTCTACGCGATCGGCGACTGCGTGGCCACACCCGGGCTCGCCCACATTGCCTACGCCGAGGCGGTGCTCGCGGTCGACCACTTCCTGGGCGAGAACCCGGCCCCGGTCGACTACACCAACGTGCCGTGGGTCGTGTACACCCACCCGGAGGTCGCCTGGGCCGGGCTGACCGAGGCGCAGGCCCGGGAGGCCGGCCACGACGTCGTCGTGCACAAGCACTCGTTCGCGGGCAACGGCCGGGCGATGATCCTTGGCGAGACCGACGGCCTGGTCAAGATCGTCGCCGCCAAGGACGGACCGGTGCTCGGCATGCACCTGGTCGGCCCGTGGGCGAGTGAGCTGATGCACGAGGGCTACCTGGCGGTCAACTGGGAGGCCCTGCCCAGCGACGTCGGCCGGCTGATCCACGCGCATCCGAGCCTGTCCGAGGCGATCGGCGAAACCATGATCACCTTCTCCGGCCGCTCGCTGCACGGCTGACGCCCTTCCCCAGACTCGATTCTCGACTCGAATCCACCAAAGACCAGGAGACGCTGGATGTCCGACGAATGGTTCGTCACGATGCCCAAACTGGGCGAGACCGTCACCGAGGGCGAGCTGACCACCTGGCTCAAGAACGTCGGTGACCCCGTCGCCTTCGACGACCCGCTGTTCGAGGTGTCGACGGACAAGGTGGATTCCGAGATCCCCAGCCCCTACGACGGGGTGCTGGCCGAGATCCTGGTGCAGGCCGGGCAGACCGTGCCGATCGGCACCCAACTCGCTCGGATCGTGCCGGAAGGTGCTTCGCTGGCGCCGGTGGCGGGACGCCTGCCCGAGACCGGTCATCACGTGGTGGCCGCCGGCGGTCCGGCACTGGGCGACCCCGCCGCGCCGCAGATGGGCGGCTCCGAGGGGCCGTCCGACGAGGCCCCCGGCCTGTCCGCGCCGTCCGGCGTGGTGCACGACATCAACATGCCCAAGCTGGGGGAGACGGTCACCGAGGGCGAGCTGACCAGCTGGCTCAAGAACGTCGGTGATGCCATCGAGATGGACGACCCCTTGTTCGAGGTGTCCACGGACAAGGTGGATTCCGAAATCCCCAGCCCGTACGACGGGGTGTTGCTGGAGATCCTGGTGTCCGCCGGCCAGACGGTGCCGATCGGCACGCCGGTGGCCCGGATCGGTGAGCCGGGAGCAACGGTGAATGCCGGTGGCAGCGGCGCCGCTGCCGCTCCGGCCAGTGGTTCGACCAGCGCCGGGACGCACTCGACCACGTCCACCACCATCGTCATCGGCGCCAAGGCCGAGCCCGGCCGGATGCTCTCGCCGTTGGTGCGTCGGCTGGCCGCCGAGAACAACCTGGACATTTCCGCCCTGGGCGGCAGCGGGGTGGGCGGCCGGATCCGCCGCGAGGACGTGGAGAAGGCGATCGCCGGCGGTGCCGCGCGGACCAACGGAGCCGCTCCGGCGGCCTCCGTCGCCGCTCCCGCGGCGCCGGCCGCCCCCGCCACGACCGCCCCACGGCCGTCGGTGCCGGCGGGCGTCAGCGACCCCCGGGACGAGGTGGTCACGCTTTCCCGGATGCGGATCGCGGTGGCCAACGGCATGGTCGCCTCGCTGGCCGCTACCGCGTCGGTGTGGACCTCGGTCGAGGTCGACTTCGACAACGTGGAGCAGGTCCGCCGCAAGCACAAGGACCGGTTCAAGAAGGAGACCGGCGCGTCGCTGTCGTACCTGCCGTTCGTCTCCAGGGCCACCATCGACGCGCTGCGGGCGTACCCGACCGTCAACTCCTCGATCGACCTCGAGGCCAAGACGATGACGCTGCACCCGTACGTCAACCTGGGCGTCGCGGTGGACCTGGACCAGCAGGGCCTTGTCGTGCCGGTGGTCAAGGACGCCGACTCGCTGAACATGCGGGGCGTCGCAAAGAAGATCACCGAGCTGGCCGGTGCGGCCCGGTCCAAGAAGCTCGGCGCGGAGGACATGAAGGGCTCCACGTTCACCATCACGAACCCGGGACCCTTTGCCAGCTACGCCTCCTCGCCGATCATCAACCAGCCGAACGTGGCCATCCTGTGCACGGACGGGGTCAAGCGGCGTCCGGTCGCCGTCGGTGATGCGATCGCCATCCACCCGACCGGGATCATCGGCCTGGTCTATGACCACCGGGCGTTCGACGGGTCGACCGCGTCGCTGTTCCTGATGCACATCCGCGACTCCCTGGAGCAGCGCGACTGGGCGGCCGAGGTCGGCTAGGCGAGGGACGGCAGGGCCTGGTGGGCCGCGGGTGGTGGCCGCGGCGTCCCGGGACCGGGATTCGACGCGTGAGCCGGTGACCGTCACCGTCGCCCGTCGGGTGGCGGTCGGCCGGGAGGACGACTTCGAGGCGTGGAGCGACGAACTCACCGCGCTGGCGACCCGGTTTCCCGGCTTCCTGGGTGCCGGCATGCTGCGGCCCAGTCACGTCGGTGACCCCTGGCACGTGGTGTTCCGCTTCGACTCCGCCGAGCACCTGCGCGAATGGGAGCATTCGGCGGAGCGGGCGAGCTGGCTGGCCCGTGGCGAGCACCTGGTGGAATCCACCGACATGCACCGGGTTTCGGGTCTGGAGACCTGGTTCTCGCTGCCCGGCCGGACCGCCCCGGCGCCGCCGAAATGGAAGATGTTCCTGGTCTCCGGCACGGCCATCTACCTGGCGAACATGCTGCTCACGGTCACCTACGGGTGGTGGATCGCCGACTGGGCGGCCCCGCTGCGGATCGCGCTGATCTCGTTCCCGGTGACCGCGATCGTCACCTGGCTGGTCATGCCGCGGGCCGCCAGGTGGCTGGCCCGCTGGCTCTTCGCGCCGCGCAGCTGATCCGGCTCAATTGTCGACAGGGCTGGATGGCGGCCTTGCAAGCTCCGCCGACTCAATCGTTGACGTTTCGGTGCCGTCCCGCCCGGTCGGCGAAAGCGTCGAGGGCATCAAGGATCTCGCGGGATTGCCACATCCGGTTGCGCCG
>JBIOVW010000325.1:0-2368 GCA_044867945.1 Nakamurella sp.
GCGCGACATCGGATCGTCCGAGCCGTCGCGGAGGTCGGCCGGGTAGGTGATTGTCGAGGATGAACCGGCGCCGAACCGGTAGTAGCGTCGTTGTCCGTTGTCCACGACGCTGAACCCCTCGGTCATCCCGCCTCCGCGAAGCGGCATGGAGCGGGCCCGATGCATGAAGCTCATTCGGGAGACTTCATCCTGGCTCGGGTCCAGGTCAGCAAGCGGATACAGCCGATCCAGCTGCCTCTTGCGCACCTTCCACCGCTTGCTGCCCTTCTGCATCTTGCCGAACCAGCTGTCCTCGGTGAACTCCTGGAGGGTCGCGCCGCCGGAGCTTTCCGCGGAGGCCACCAACTCCTCGGCCGGAACGTCGCCCACCGCCTTGGCCAGACCCGGCCGGACGGTGACCAGGTTGGTACCGCCGGTGCTCTTGTTGACTTCGGCGACCAGTTGCCGACCGAACTCGGCGGTGAGCAGTCGCGCAAACGAGGTGAGCACCTGGATGCGGAAGCCGACATGCTGCATCTGCTGCATTCCGCCGCCGGTAGTGGACTGATAATCCTGGGTTTCCGTGATGCGGATATTGCCAGTACCGGAAACGAGATCGGTCCAGATACCACGGACGCGTGCCTGCTCCTTGCCGCTCAGGTCGTCGAAGTTCGCCACCGGCGGATCCGCCTGCGGATCGTTCACGGTTCGTGCGACAAGGGACTCCTGTTCCTCCTGGATCGCGGTGAGCAGTGTCTTCAGTTTGAGCGCGGTGGGGTTCTCCGCGAAATCCGGCATATGCTGGTCGCCGAACCATTCGTAGACGGAATGCTCGATGGCGTGGAGTTCGGCCAGCCGGACTTTGAGGGACTTGCCGCGGATGCCATTGTTGTAGGAGTTCACCGCCTGGGCGATGCCACCGACCGAGGATCCCGTCCGGGCGTACCCGGCCAGGATCTTGTTGTCCAGCGCGCGGCGAATCTGGGCGACCGAGCCGTCGTGGTTGCGCGGCCGGCCTGTCACGACGGCGGGGAAGTCGGTGGGCTGACCGCGGATCAGACCGACTACCGGCACCGGCCGCAGCGCCGGAACCTGCACGTCGGCGTCGGTTGCGATGGTCGGAGCCGGGCCGGTCGCGGGCGCTGCCCGCACCGGGCAGCGAGCCAGGTGCGAACCCATGGGAGCCTCCGATGTCCGCTTCGAGTGCGCCGGGTCTTGCCGGCTTCGCCTCAGCCTGCTCTCATCCTCGGCCGGCTGGCAACACACTGCCGCGCAGCTCCGCTCCGGACACCACCGCGTGCTTCAGCGCACCGCCCAGGTTGATACCGCCCGCCGCCCGACCCGCGGTGGTGTGACACAACCCGAGTCTGCTCAACGCCTGCACACCAGGCATTTCGGCGGCCTGACGTCGCACCAGAACAGACGCACCCATCGATTTGCCACCTTCGGACCAACGTGATCGATTCTGAAGGGCCGAAGACGGCAGATGCTTCGCGGTCGGCTGCGATCCGGCCGTCGCCGGCGATGTCGTCGCGCTGGTGCCCGCGGCCGCTGCCCGACCGGACGACGAAAACCACACCCACAGCGAAAGCGCGCTGCTGGCGTGGTTCTCGCATTCATCTGCTCGCTGCTGGTCGATTCGGAACCGGAACAGACCTCACCGTGCGAGCAGGGAGCCCAGGCTCCGCACGGCTGCGGACTCGGCCGCGCCTATCCCGGCGACGTGCTCGCTCATCGCCGTGAGGACGCCGGTGACCTCGTCCTCCGACAGCGGGGGCGCGTCGGCGTGCTCGGCCCGCAACGCCCACAGCTCCTCGGCGGCGGCAGCTCGTTCACCGGCGCCCGCATCGCCTTCGGCGACCGCCCCGGAGATCGTGGCCGTCAGTTCGCGCAGCCGGGCGATCGCAGAGACGTCGTCCGGCAGCGCCGTCTCGGCGAGGGCGTGCCAGCGGTCGGCGATCTCCCGCCAGTGCTGCGCCTCCGCGGTGAGCGCCGGCTCGTCGAGCACGGCGGCGGCCTCGTCCAGCCCTTCGGCGAACAGCCCCCGCAGGTGCCCGCCCGCCATTCCGGCCGGCTCGACCGTCTCCCACACGTCGGCCAGGGCCCGCAGCAGGCCGCGGCGGTCGACGAACACGGTCGGCCACCCCTTCGCGGCTCGCGGGTCGACCAGCAGCCTCGACCACTTGCGCCAGGCGGGCAGCGCGAACGACGTCGACGGGCCCCCGAGCTGGTCGACGCAGGCCGCCAGGCCGGCGCGCACCGCGGCGCGCAGCCGGTCGGCCGGGACGGAGGTGTCACGCGACCGGACGACGAGCATCGCGTTCCGGTAGCTGCCGATCCGGCCCCGCGCCCGGTCGACGTCGGCCACCGGGACCGTCAGCGGGGCAAG
>JBIOVW010000326.1:0-3078 GCA_044867945.1 Nakamurella sp.
GCGTGCCGGCCACGCACAGTGTGCCGAGCACGGCGACCGTGGCCCAGGTCAGCACCTGCAGCGGGCGAGGAATCACCGGTACCGGCGGGTCGTCGGTCTCGTCCAGGCGGACCAGCACCGCGATCGCCACGAACAACAGCACAAGGGACACCAGCATGTGCGGTGCGACGGTCCACCAGGCCAGCCCGGTCAGCACCGTCAGGCCCCCCCATACCGCCTGGAACAGCACCCCTGCCGGGAGCACAGCGGCCAGCCTGACCAGGCCCGGCCGCTGCGGGCGGGCCCGCCAGAGCAGCAAGAACAGCCCGAGTGAGGCGAGCAGCACCAGGCCGGTCAGCATCCGGTTGCCGAACTCGATGGCCTGGTGGATCGGGGACATGTCGGCCCGGCTGACCGGGATCAGCGAGCCGGGGTGGCATTCGGGCCACGTCGGGCAGCCCAGCCCGGACCCGGTGACCCGGACGGTCGCGCCGGTCACCGCGATCATCCCGTTGGTGATCACCGCGGCCCAGGCGAAGGCCTTCTGCAGTCGGTGCGAGGGTGCGCGGCGCCACCAGGGCACCAGGGCACCGTTCACCGCATCGTTCAGAGCCATCGGAACCACCGTACGGTCGCGGCCCAGCCGATCACGACCCAGGCCAGCAGCACCAGCAGCGCCATCGCCGGCGGCGCCGCACCGTCCATCGCCGCGCGCAGCGCCTGCGACATCGCACCCGGTGGGGTGAGCTCGCCGAGCACCCGGAGGGCGGGCGGCGCCTGGTCCAACGGCACGATGACGCCGCCGATCGCCACGAACACCAGCCAGAGGAGGTTGGCGACGGCCAGCACCGCCTCGGCGCGCAGGGTGCCGCCGAGCAGCAGCGCCAACCCGACGCAGGCGGCGGCGCCGAGTAGGACGACGACGAGCGCCCAGAAGGGATTGCCGTGCGGGTGCCAGCCCAGGATCGCCGCCGTCACGCCGAGCACGACCACCTGGCCGCCGATGACGGCCAGGGTCGCCACACACTTGCCGGCCAGCAGCTGGCCGCGGCCGACGCCCGCCGCGGCGAGGCGTTTGAGCACGCCGTAACGGCGGTCGAAGCCGGTGGTGATCGCCTGCGAGGTGAACGCCGACGAGAAGACAGCGAGCACGACGACGCCGGGCAGGACCGAATCGATCCTCGGTGCAGGCAGGTCGACCAGCGTGATCAGGACGCCGCCGACCAGCGCGACCAGCGGGATGATCAGGGCGAGCAGCAGTTGCTCACCGTTGCGCAGGGTCAGCTTGAGTTCGAGGCCGGCGGTCGCGGTGATCCGCCGCAGCGGCGCCGCCGGTCGCGGACGAGGGGCGAAGGTGCCCGCCGCGAAGATCTGCGGACGGTCGGCGCCGGTCATGGGCGGATCTCCCGTCCGGTCAGTTCGAGATACACCTCGTCCAGGGATCGCTGGTTGACCTGTAGGTCACCGGGCATGATCCCGACCCGGGCACAGAACGACGTCACGGTCGCCACCGTGGCAGGCACGATGTCACCCTCGACCAGGTACCGGCCGGGCCGCACCTCACGCACCAGGTAGCCGTCGGGCAGGGCCAGGCGGAGCAGCTCGACGTCCAGCCCGGGCGCGGCCGTGAACCGCAGCTGCCGTTGCTCGCTGCCGCCGGTGAGCTCCATCGGGGCGCCGGCGGCGACGATCCGGCCGTGGTCGACGATCACCACCCGGTCCGACAGCAGCTCCGCCTCGTCCAGCAGGTGCGTGGTGAGCAGGATCGTCACGCCGTCGGCGCGCGCGGCCCGTAGCAGGTCCCACACCAGGTGGCGGGCCTGCGGGTCCATGCCGGCGGTCGGCTCGTCCAGGAACAGCAACTCGGGCCGGCCGACCAGGGCCATCGCCAGGCTGAGCCGCTGCACCTGGCCGCCGGAGAGCCGGCGGACGGGGGTGCGGGCCACCGGCCGAAGACCCAGGATGTCCAGCAGCCAGTCGGTGTCCAGCGGGTCGGCCGAGCAGCGGGCGATCACCCGAAGCATTTCCGCGGTGCGGGCCGCGGCGTGGGAGCCGCCGGCCTGCAGCATCACCCCGATCCGTGGGCGCAGCTGCGCGGCCTGCCGCCACGGGTCCAGCCCGAGCACCCTGACGACGCCCCCGTCCGGCCTCGCCAGGCCGGTGCAGGCGTCCAGGGTGCTGGTCTTGCCGGCCCCGTTCGGACCGAGCACGGTCACCAATTCGCCCCGGTCGATGCGCAACGTGATGCCGTCCACCGCCCGCACCGACCCGAAGGTGCGCACCAGCCCGTCGACCTGCAGGACGGACCCGGTCGCGTCGGATCGGGGATGGCTCACGGTTCTTGAGGATAGGTGTGCGACGCGTGCGTCCGGAGCGCGGCCGGCCAGCCGCCCTCTGATCCATCGATTTGCCACCTTCGGCTCCGAATCCCGCGGAAACAAGGCAGAACGTGGCAAATCGATGCCGGGATGGGCGCCGGTCAGGCCAGGGAGATGGCGACCTTCTCCAACGCGTCCATGCCTTCCTGCATGCCACCCTCCATGCCGGTCTCGATGATCATGTCCCGGACCTGCTTGCTGGAGACCTCAGTCAGCACCGTCAGCTTCGTGCGACCGCCCAGATCGGTGAACGTGTACGTGCACAGCGCCGGATCTTCGTCGCCGTCAGGCACACCCTCGAAAACCTCTGTGCACACGATCCGCTCGTCCGGCACGATCTCCCGGTACTCGCCGTGGAAGGCCACCTCGAAGCCACCGTCGGCGGTCATCACGTAGCGCCAGCGGCCGCCGAGGCGCAGGTCGACCTCGACGCTGTCGACCTTGCCGCGCTCGCCGGCCCACCACCGCTTGATCAGATCGGGTTCGACGTGCGCCCGGTACACCAGGTGCCTGGGTGCGTTGAAGTCCCGGGTGATCAGGATCTGCGTGTCGGCCGGGAAGGTCACCACGGCCGAGTGCGTCGTCGTTGTCGTCATGTTTGCGTTCCTCTTTCTTGATCCGATGCTTGATTCGATTCCCGGAGCTCGTCGAGCACGGAATCGAGGAGGTCGTACCTGGCGGACCAGGTCCGTTCGTAGCTCCGCACCCAGTCGTAGATGGG
>JBIOVW010000327.1:0-10013 GCA_044867945.1 Nakamurella sp.
CCCGCTGTCCCTCTTCGAGCGACTTGTAGCCGGTGCCACTGATCGCCGAGTAGTGGACGAACACGTCACCTGACCCGTCATCCGGGGAGATGAAGCCGTAGCCCTTCTCCGCGTTGAACCACTTGACAGTTCCCTGCGCCATGCTTGCTCTCCTCGAGCGTTTGTCCGCGGTTGCCCGCTGATCGAACACCCCGGCCGATTCCTTCTCCGACCGGGCGATTGCGCTTTACCCCGTGCATGCCGTGCGGACACCAGGAGAAGAGCAACAACGTGCGAACAGTACCGCCTCCGGTATCGCGATTGCCAGCAGGTCAGAGATCAGATTCTGATCAAGACGGCGCGGCGCAATCCGGCTCCTTTGTCGCCGAAATGACGCCGCGCCGTCCCGCTGTGCCGGTGGCGGCCTCGCCGGCTCGGCCGACTATGAATCGCCACCCGCATTCCCCGAACGACCTGCCCGCACGTCGTGCAACTCGTACTTCTCCGCCGCCTCCGCGGCCGCCCCGGCCCGGTACTCGCCGCGCCGCTCAAGGGCGGCCAGGGTGGCCACCACCATTGACGGACCGTCGATCAGGAAGTGCCGCCGGGCGGCGGCCCGCGTGTCGGAGAAGCCGAAGCCGTCGGCCCCGAGGGCGACGAACTCGCCGGGCACCCAGGGGGCGATCAGGTTCTGGATCGCCCGCTGCCAGTCGCTGCTGGCGATGACGGGACCCTCGGTCTCGGCCAGCACCTTGGAGATGTACGGCGCGCCGACCTCGGCGCCCGGGTCAAGGAGCTTGGCCCGCTCGACCCGTTCGGCGTCCCGGCTCAGCTCGGTCCAACTGGTGACCGACCAGACGTCCGCGGCCACCCCCCAATCCTGGGCGAGCAGCTGCTGCGCCTCAAGGGCCCAGCGCACGCCCACCCCGGAGGCCAGCAGCTGCGCCCGGGCCTTGCCCTCGGTCTCGGCGGCCGGCGACAGCTTGTAGATGCCCTTGAGCAGGCCATCGACGTCAAGGTCGGCCGGCTGTGCCGGCTGCTGGTACGGCTCGTTGTACAGGGTGATGTAATACATGATGTTCTCGCCGTGCGGGAACTCGTCGCTTCCCCCGTACATCCGGCGCAGCCCGTCCTTGACGATGTGCGCGATCTCGTAGCCGTACGCCGGGTCATAGGAGACGAAGTGCGGCTGGGTGGCCGCCAGCAGGTGCGAATGGCCGTCACCGTGCTGCAGACCCTCGCCGGTCAGCGTGGTGCGACCCGCGGTGGCGCCCAGGACGAAGCCGCGGCCCATCTGATCGCCGATCGCCCACATGCCGTCGCCGGTCCGCTGGAACCCGAACATCGAGTAGAAGATGTACATCGGGATCATCGGCTCGCCGTGCGTGGCGTACGCCGTGGACACGGCGGTCAGGGTCGCGATCGAACCTGCCTCGTCGATGCCCTCGTGCAGGATCATGCCCTGCTCGGACTCGCGGTAGGCGAGCATCAGCTGGGCATCCACGGCCGTGTACAGCTGCCCGGACGGGTTGTAGATCTTCTGGGTCGGGAAGAACGAGTCCATGCCGAAGGTGCGGGCCTCGTCCGGGATGATCGGCACCACCCGCTTGCCGATCTCCGGGTCCTTGAACAGGTCGCGGACAAGCCGGACGAACGCCATGGTGGTGGCGATCTCCTGCTTGCCGGAGCCCTTCTTGAGCACGTCGTAGACCTTGTCGCCGGGCAGCACGAGCGGCTTGGCCGTGACCCGGCGCTCGGGCACGAAACCGCCGAGGCGGGTGCGCCGGTCCTTCATGTACCGGATCTCTTCGCTGTCCTCGCCGGGGTTGTAGTACGGCGGGTTGTAAAGGTCCTCCTCAAGGCGGGCGTCCGTGATCGGCAGGTGCAGGCTGTCCCGGAACTCCTTGAGGTTCTGCATGGTCATCTTCTTCATCTGGTGGGTCGCGTTGCGACCCTGGAACGACGGCCCCAGGCCGAAGCCCTTGATCGTCTTGACCAGGACGACCGTCGGCTGACCCTTGTGCTGGGTCGCGGCGTTGTAGGCCGCGTAGACCTTGCGGTAGTCGTGCCCGCCCCGGCGCAGCCGCCAGATGTCCTCGTCGGACAGGTCGGTGACCATCTGCTTGGTGCGGGGGTCGCGACCGAAGAAGTGTTCACGGATGTAGGCGCCGTCGTTGGCCCGGTAGGTCTGGAAGTCACCGTCGGCGGTGGTGTTCATCAGATGGACCAGGGCGCCGTCCTTGTCCTTCTGCAGGAGCATGTCCCATTCCCGGCCCCAGATCACCTTGATCACGTTCCAGCCGGCGCCGCGGAAGAACGCCTCCAGCTCCTGGATGATCTTGCCGTTGCCACGGACCGGTCCGTCCAGCCGTTGCAGGTTGCAGTTGATGACGTAGGTCAGGTTGTCCAGGCCGTCGATCGCGGCGATGTGGATCAGGCCGCGGGACTCGACCTCGTCCAGTTCGCCGTCGCCCAGGAACGCCCACACGTGCTGGTCGGAGGTGTCCTTGATGCCCCGGTGATGAAGGAACCGGTTGACCCTGGCCTGCTGGATCGCGTTCATCGGGCCCAGCCCCATGGACACGGTGGGGAACTCCCAGAAGTCGGGCATCAGCCGCGGGTGCGGGTAGGACGGGATGCCGCCGCCGGCATGGGACTTCTCCTGCCGGAAGCCGTCCAGGTCGTGCTCGGACAGCCGGCCCTCGAGGAACGCCCGGGCGTACATGCCGGGGGAGGCGTGACCCTGGAAGAACACCTGGTCGCCGCCGCCCTGGTGGTCCTTGCCCCGCCAGAAGTGGTTGAAGCCGACCTCGTACAGGGTGGCGGAGGAGGCGTAGGTGGAGATGTGGCCGCCGACGCCGATACCTGGCCGCTGCGCGCGGTGCACCAGCATCGCCGCGTTCCACCGGATGAACCCGCGGTATCGCCGCTCGATCGCCTCGTCACCGGGGAAGAACGGCTCGGATTCGGTGGGAATCGTGTTGATGTAGTCGGTGGTGGTCAGGGCGGGCAGCGCGATGTGCTGCTCCTTGGCGCGGTCCAGCATCCGCAGCATCAGGTAGCGGGCGCGCTGGCTGCCGCCGGCCTCCAGCATGGCGTCGAAGGAGGCGAGCCATTCCTGGGTCTCCTCGGGATCGATGTCGTGCAACTGGGCGGCGATGCCGTCCTTGATCAGCGTCATCCTCTGCGCGGTGTGGTCGTTCACTGTCGTCAACGCAAACTCCTCTGGCATTCGGCGGCCGGAGCCGCATGGTGCGCCGGTGGTCGGGACTTCGACTGGTCGGCACGATGAGGCACTGCCATCCTCGCGCATCCAGGTGCTCCGACGCTCGTCGGAGCGCGTATATCTCGGCCCGGACCGGTGCCGCTGTCGGCGTGGCGGCGGTATCGAATTAAGGTATGCGGCCAGGGAGAGAACCGGATGGAATGACCGGTTCGCACCGGCGACCTTGAAGGGATGCGATACGGGTGAGTGACGTCGCAGGGTATGCGGTGACCGCCGCTGCCCGGCTCGGCCTGCAGGCCGGGGACACGGTGGGGGAGTCCGGGTACGACGACGACGTCGACCACGACCTGCGGGACGCGATCGCCGACCTGATCGAGGCCGATCTGCTTGACGACGATTCGGACGAGGTGCTGGCCGCGGTCCTGTTGTGGTGGCGGGACGGCGACGGGGATCTGACCGATGCGTTGATCAACGCCGTCCCGTTGCTCGCCGATGACGGAGTGATCTGGCTGGCCACACCCAAGACCGGTCAGGACGGCTACGTGGAGCCCAGCGAGATCGCCGAGGCAACGCGGACCGCCGGACTCGCCCAGACAACCTCGGTCAACGGAGGGCCGGGCTGGATGTTGGCGCGGTTGGCCCGGCCCCGGTCGGGGAAGGTCCGTCGTTCATGACCGGTCGTGGCCTACCCGCGGGCGCGGTCGCTCCCGATTTCACGCTGCCGGACGCCAACAAGTCGTCGGTGACACTGTCCTCGTTCCGGGGGCGGCAGCCGGTGCTGCTGGTGTTCTATCCGTTCGCCTTCTCCAGCGTCTGCACCGGTGAGCTGTGCCGGCTCCGGGATGAGCTGCACGCCTTCACCGACGCGGGGGTGCAGGTGCTCGCGATCTCGTGCGACACCTCGCAGTCGCTGCGGGCATGGGCACTCGAGCAGGGCTTCCAGTTTCCGTTGCTCTCGGACTTCTGGCCGCACGGCGAGGTGGCCAGGGCCTACGACGTGTTCTCCGAGAAGGCCGGGATGGCGCAGCGCGGGACCTTCCTGGTCGACGCCGACGGGGTGATCCGGTTCGCCGAGGTGAACCCGCCCGGGCAGCCGCGGGACCAGGCCGCTTGGCAGCGGGCCGTGGCGGCGCTCGTCCCGGCCGGCTGATCGTCCACAGCACCGGCGGAGCCGGTTCGGGCCCTGCGGCGAGCAGTGGGCGGAATCGGCACCGGCGGAGCCGGTTCGGGCCCCTGCGGCGAGCAGTGATGCGATACTGGCTCGCGACCGCCTGATCATTATGACCGGGCGGCATCTCGGGGCGCGTAGCTCAGCGGGAGAGCACCCGGTTTACACCCGGGCGGTCGGCGGTTCGAACCCGTCCGCGCCCACGCCGGCGGTCAGCCGCCGACACCCGACGCAGGCGCATCGCCCTGGCCGATCACCATCTCGACCGCCTGTCCGGTGACGGCGGCGATCAGGGTGAAGTCCTTGTCTGCGGCGAGGACGGTCAGCCCGGCCTTTTCGGCGGTGGCGCAGATGAGCAAATCGGGAATCGACGGTGCGCGGTGCTGGCCGCGGTCGGCGAGCAGGAGCTGCACCTCCAGCGCCCGGTCCTCCATGGCCGGGCTGAGGTACTCGATCGGCATCAACGACAATGGCGGCGCTGCGAACTGCCGGCGTCCGGACTCTCCCGACCGCGCCGAAAAGCCCAGCTCGAGCCGGGTGATGGCGCTGAGGCGGACCAATCCTCGGGCGATTCGCGCGTTCCACTGGTCCCGGTTGGGTACCTGGCCCAGGTGGAGTCGGACATACGCTGACTTGTCGATCAGCCAGCTCGTTACCGCCACGCGGCCTCCATCACCTCGGGGTCGGCGAGATCCGCGAATACCTCCGCCGACCGTCGCCAGTCGTCTGCGGTGATCGTTGGTGCTTCGGGTGGGGTCGTACGCTCCTCGAGCCTGCGCCGCAGGTACTCGTTGCGCGACAGCCCTAGATTCGCGGCCGCGGCGTCGATGCGGTCGATAGCATCCTGGCTGAGATCGCGGATCAAGATGTTCGGCATCAGTCGGCCTCCCCGGAACAGGCAATCGATATCATGCTATCATGGGTCGGCTCCGGATCTTGTTTCCGGGAACCGCCGGCCGCCGGCACCAATGCGGTCCTGCACCGAAGGACACCCCGGCGGGTGAACGCGGCGGGCCAATGATCGCGTTTCGTTGAATCGCTTCGACGCCGAACGGGAACATGAACCATCGGTGCCGGTGCGCGCGCGATCGCCGGACACCGTTTGAGTGCCCGGCCGGTTCAGCAGCGAGCCGGCCGGGCCGCGCGCCTGCGGGAATGCAAGGGTGGTGCGGTGTCCGCGAACGAGCAGACGGCTGAACCCGAGGCGGTCGACGTCCTGCGGGTGGGTGACGTTGCCACCGTCACCCGGGCATTCGAGGACTCGCCGGCCATCCACGTCGCGCTTGAGGGACCCGACCATCGGATCGTCGCGATCAACGCCGTGACCCGGCGACTGATCGGGGACCGCCCGACGCTGGGTCGGCCCTGCCGGGAGGCCATCCCCGAGCTCGCCGGTCAACAGCTGGTGGAGCGGATGGACGAGGTCTACGCATCCGGCCAGCCGATCACCGCCCGTGACTGGCGGGTGCGGCTGGACGCCGACGTCGACGGCGCGGTCGATCGGGAGTGGTTCGCCACCTTCATCATGTCGCCCTGGCGGTACTCCGGCGGTTCACTGCGGGGCGTGATCGTGCAGGCGGTGGACACCACGGCGCAGGTGCAGGCCCGGCAACAGGTTGCCCAACGCGGCACCGAGTTCAAGCGTCGGTACCGGGCCGCCCTCGACGTGATCGACGAGTTGCAGCGCGCCCTGCTGCCGACCAGCCTGCCGGTGCTGCCGCAGCTGGAGCTGGCCGCCCGCTACCTGCTCGCCGACGTCGAGCACGCAGCCGGCGGTGACTGGTTCGACGGATTCGTGCTGGTCGATCACCGGCTGGCGGTGATCGTCGGCGACGTGGTCGGGCACGGCGTCGCGGCGGCCGGGGTGATGAGCCAGCTGCGGGCGGTGCTTTCCTATCTGCTGGACGCCGGGTTCGAGCTGGCCGAGGCCGTGAGCCAGCTGGACCGGTTCGCCTCTCGCACGCCCGGTGGTTTCGCCGCAACGGTGTGTGTGGTGCTGGTCGACCCGGCGACCGGCTCGATCACCTACGTCACCTGCGGGCATCCCGCGCCGATGGTGGTTGACCCGGCCGGCACGGCCCGGTTTCTGCCGCCGTCCGGCCACCGGCCGCTGGGCGCCGGTGCGACTGCGACACCGTTGTCGGACGTGCTCGGGGTCGGCGAGGTGCTGGTGCTGTTCACCGACGGGCTGGTCGAACGGCCCGACCGGACCTGGGAATCGGGGCTGGCGATGTTGGCGACGGTGGCCGGCGACGCGGTGCTCGGCCGCGGGCTGCCGATGGACGCCCCGACCTCCGTGCCGGAGCGGGTGTGCGGCCACACCGTCGAGATCATGACCCGTTCGGGCCACGTCGATGATGTGACGATGGTGGCCGTCCAGCGGCGGGCCGTGCCGGTCAGTCCCCGGTACGCCGAGTACCCGGCACGGCCGGACCAGCTGGAGGTGGTCCGCGCCGACCTGCGGGCCTGGCTGCGGGACCAACTGGTCTCGGCGGAGGACGAGACCGCGCTGACGCTGGCGGTGAGCGAGGCGGCGGCCAACAGCATCGAGCACGCCTACCGGCGCGGCACCAAGGGCACGGTCCGGGTGCAGGCCAACCTGACCACGAAGGGCGACGCCCTGCTGGTCGTGGCCGACGACGGCGGGTGGCGGCCGCCGATCAGCAAGGCGGGCACCCGCGGGCGGGGCCTGGCGATGGTGGCCGAGGCCGTCGACGACTTCTCGATCGACACCGAATCCGGTGGCACGGTCGTCCGGATGCATCGACGCCTGCACCGCCCGATCGGTGAGGTGTCCGGCGGCGGCGTCCTGGACCTGGTGGCCGGCGAATTCCGCGCGGCGCCATCGGGCCCGATCGGAGCCAGGCTGATCACGGTCACCGGGCCGGTGGATCTCAGCTCGGTCCCGCTGCTGCAGCAGGAGGTGCTGCGCGCCGGCCGCGGCGGCGAGTTGCCGGTGACCATCGACCTGGCGGGGGTGACGCACCTGAGCAGTTCGGCGGTGCAGATGCTGCACACGCTGTCGGCGGCCGGCCGGCCCGGATCGCTGCGGCATCCGCCGGTCCTGATCGCGCCCGGCGGGTCGCCGGCCGCCTACGTGCTGGACCTGGCGGGCCTGGCACGTCAGGACGTGAACCCGGTTTGATCCGCGTCGACCGGTGAGGCCGGCGCTCAGCCGGCGAGCGCCTGCTCCAGGGACGCGTACGCCGCCAGGCCGGCCGACCGCACCGAGGGCAGCGTGACCATGTCCCCGAAGGCCACCCGCAGTGGTGTGCCCTTGCCCTGACAGCGCCGATGGAACTGGGTGAGCACGGCCAGGCCGACCGAGCCGAGGTGCACCAGTTCGGTCAGGTCCACCACCACCGGCGTCGGCCGCTCCGCGTGGCCCACCACGCCCGCCAGCAATGCGGTGAACTGTGGGCCGGTCGACAGGTCCACGTCGCCCGCGACGCGCAGGATCGGTATCCCGTTCTCCGCGGTGACGACGGACGCGAGCTCACCGGTGCGCGCCGCCGGTGCGTCCGCCAGTTCGCCGCCGGCCAGGCTGAAGAACACCTCGTCGAGCCGTCGCCGGTTGTCCCCGCTCATCGGCATGCCTTGCGAGGCAGCGGAAACCAAGGTCTCGGCCAGTTCGCGCAGCTTGATGTTCGAGCGCTGGGAGTACCACTTCAGCAGGTCGAACGCCGCGGTGTCGTCCATCCCGTAGACCAGCATCAGGGCACCCTTGGCCTGGTCGATGGCGGCCCGGGACATGCCTGCCGCCTGTACCGCGGCGTGGGTGGACTCGGCCAGATCCCGACGGAAGCTGCCGGTGATGTCGATCATGAATCCGAGGATGCGGCGGACCTGGTCGGCGGCGTCGCGTTCGGCGGTGCCGACGGTGACGATCAGCCGTTCGGTCTGACCGCTGTCCAGAATGCGGTGGCGGGACGCGAACGGTCGTCCATCGCGCAGCGCGTCCTGCACCGAGGTGACGGATCCATCTGCCCGGTCGTCGGGGTGCTGGTGGGCGACCATCAGCGCGGTCGTCGGCACGACCTCCCGCGCGGCGAAGCCGTACATCGCGTAGACCTCGTCAGACCAGATCCAGGTGTCGGACGCACCGTCATAGGAGAACCGGCCGACCTGTTCGACCGTGGAACCGGAGACCGCGGCCAACGCAGCCGCCAGGGGGTTGGTCACCATCCGTCACCGCGCTTCGTCTCAGGGTGGCCCGACCGGCCTGTCGCTCCCGCAGGGTACGGCCTCCGCAGGTTCTGCGATCGAAGCAATCATACGAACGTGACCGCCGCCATCACCCGACCGGCCCGCAACCGAAACGCCGCGAAATGGGTACAACATGGTCAGCGCGGAAATCCCTGAACCCGGGACAGTGGGCCGCGCGAGGCCTGGCCGGTCAAGCAGTCGGCCGGTCCAGGCCGCCTCTCCCGTGCCCGCCTGGATTGCGCCGCTCACCGGCCCTGTGGCCGTGGTGCCCCCGGCAGGATTCGAACCTGCGCACCCGCCTCCGGAGGGCGGTGCTCTATCCCCTGAGCTACGGGGGCGCGGCAAGCAACATTACCGCACTGCCGGCGTCGGTCTGACCACGCAAGTGGCCCGCCCGGAGACGGAGGAGCGGATCGTTCAGCCCCGCCCTACAGTCGGGTCAATGGACCTGCCACACCCGATGTGCCTGACCTGCGGCGTGCAGTACGAACGGGGTGCCGACCCGGGACGGTGCCCGATCTGCGAGGACGACCGGCAGTACGTGCCACCGGCCGGGCAGCGGTGGACGTCGGTCGATCGGTTGACCGCCGACGGGTTCCGGAACCGGTTCGCGCCGGAGGCATACGACCTGGTGGGGATCGGCACCGAGCCGAAGTTCGCGATCGGCCAGCGGGCGTTGCTGGTGCCCGGCTCCGGCGGCAACCTGCTGTGGGACTGCATCTCGCTGATCGACGACGAGACCGTCCGCGCCGTCACCGATCTCGGTGGGGTGGCGGCGGTCGCGATCTCCCACCCGCACTACTACGGCTCGATGATCTCCTTCAGCGAGGCGTTCGGCGGGGCCCCGGTGTTCATCCACGAGCGGGACCGGCAGTGGGTGCAGCGGGCCGGGAACGTGGAGTTCTGGTCCGGCGACACCGTCGAGGCGCTGCCGGGCCGCACCCTGCACCGGGCCGGCATCCACTTCGACGGCGGCACGATCCTGCACTGGCCGGCGGGCGCGGACGGGCGGGGTGCGCTGCTCACCGGGGACATCTTCCAGGTGGTGGCCGACCGGAACTGGCTGTCCTTCATGTACTCGTACCCGAACTACATCCCCGAACACCCGGCCACCATCCGGCGGGCGGTGGAGCTGGTCGACTCGCTGGACTTCGCGGTGATCTACGGGGCCTTCTGGGACAAGGTGGTGACCCGGGATGCCAAGCGTGCGGTCGCGCGGTCGGCCCGCCGCTACTTCGAGCACATCGGGCTGGAGTTCTGACGTCCTTCAGTCGGCCACCGGGCGCAGGAACCGGCGACGGAGGAGCCGGGTTGTTCAGCGCGGTCCTACAGCACCAGCACGGCGACGACCGCCGCCGCCGCGCCGACGACGCCGATTGCGGCAGCCCACAGCCCGATCCGTGCCTGGGTGTCCAGCGCGGTCGACCAACCCGC
>JBIOVW010000328.1:0-2956 GCA_044867945.1 Nakamurella sp.
CGGTCGACGATCGTCTGCAGCCAGTTGGTGACCAGCCGCCGGCTGACGTAGGCGAACGCCTTGACCGACCGGTTGGCCTTGATGAACGTCGACAGGTCCGGCCCGATCTCCGGCATGTACCCGAAAACGGTGAGCGGGTAGTAGTACGGCCGCAACCGCAGCCGGTCCTCCCTGAGCACTCGGGCGTCGGTCCTGCGGAACGTCACGGCCCGGCCGGCGGGTTTGGCCCCCGGCGCGTCCATCTGGTAGTCGGGAGACTTGGCGTCGTAGACGACCTCCAGGCCGGCGACGTTCTCGAAGAACTCCATGGACTCGGGCACCGCGTCCAGGAACGTCTTGACCCGGGCGGGGTCGTAGGAGTCGCCGGCCATGTGCCGGATGTAGTCCTCGATGTCCCCGCGGGTGTCGCCGGTGGCCACACCCTGCCTGTTGCCGGGCACCCACGCCCAGCCGCCGGAGATCGCCGACGTGCCGCCCAGGTACTCGGACGCCTCAAGAACGAGCACGTCCAGGCCGTCCCGGGCGGCCTTGACCGCGGCGGACATGCCCGCGGCGCCGGAACCGATGACGATGACGTCGTGGGTGGTCACTTGGTCGCTCCTGACGAGAGTTGTGCGGCGTTGCGGCCGGCGATCCGGCCGGACGTGAAGGCCCAGCCGAGGTGGTGGCCGTAGCCCATGAGCAGGACCCCGCCCTGCCCGGCGTTGCCCGCGGCGAACAGTCCAGGGATCGGTGCCCCGCCGGCGTCCATCACCCGCAACTGCGTGTCGACCTGGAGGCCGCCGTTGGTCTGCACCAGCAGCGAGTGCACCGGACCCATGGCGAAGAAGGGGCCCTCGGCGAGCGAGGTGTGCCTGTCACCCGACTTCGCCTGCTGGATCGTGGCTTCCAGGGCCGCGACGGGCACGCCGATGGACTCGGCGAGACCGGCGACGGTGCCGGCCTCGTGAAAGATGTCCTTGCGGGACCGCTTGAAGTCGGGCATGTAGGCGTACGCGACGCCCGGCGCGGTGGCGACGTGATGCGGTGCGCCGGAGAACTTCTCGTACAGCGCACGGTCGCCGATGATGAAGCCGCCGCGCTGCCCGAGCCGGGCGGTGACAAGCGCGACGGGCTCGTCGGTGTCCGAGGCCAGACGGCCGTCGGCGTCGGCGAGGATCGCACCGTTGGCGAACAGCGACTGATCCGGCGACAGGTAGGTGGTGACGAAGCCCATCAGCAGCGTACGGATGACGGTCGGCGGCAGGTGCTGCAGGCCCCACTTGATCGGCTTGGTCAGCGCGCGACTGGGCGGCAGCTTCTGCAACAACCCGTACAGGCCCTCGCTCTGCGGCGGCACGAACCGCAGGCTCGGGGTGTCGAAGACCTCTCCATTGAGGATCTGCCCGCCCAGCGTGCGCGCCATCCGCTGCGCGTCGCCGCCGGCGTACGGGTTGATGGCGACGTAGTCGGCGACCTCGTCGCTGATGAACTCGCGCTTGAGGTCCTGGCCGTTGGCGAAGTCGCCGGAAGCGAGAACGACCGCGTTCCGGGCGCGGAACGTGTGCTTGCGGCCGTCCGCGTCGAGGGCGACGATGCCGACGACGCGACCCCTTTCGGTGACCAGGTCCTCGCCGCCCAGGCCGAGGAAGGCGGTGACGCCGACCGCCCTGGCCCGCTTGGCCAGGTGATGGATGTAGGACTGGGAGGTCGGCAGGATGTTGTGCAGCCGCGGGTAGCGATGGCCGGGGTCCGGGACGGGGCCGAAGAACTCCATGCCCAGACCGCGCAGCCAGCCGTAGGTCTCGGTGACGTTCTCGGTGAGCAGCCGGACCAGCTGACGGTCCTCCCGGTCGGCGTACCTGCCGGCGATCTTCAGGTAGTCCTCCGCGTGCTCCTCCGGCGAGTCGTCGACGCCGAGCGCGCGCTGCTCAGGGGTGCGGGAGACCGCGATGGAGCCGATGGAGCGGCCGGTGCTGCCTCGCAGGTAGGGCGCCTTCTCCAGCATGGCGACCGTGGCGCCGTTCTCCGCCGCGCTGATCGCGGCCGCCAGGCCCGAGCCGCCACCGCCGACCACCACCACGTCGAACTCGCGGGAGGGGTTGGGAATAAGCGTCTTTCGCTTCCCGAAGGCGGGCATCGGTGGTCTCCTTGAGGGCGCGGGCAAGCACGCGGTCGGGGTTGGTGGTCTGGCACCTGGATGGTTGTTGGTGCGCTGTATCCAGCCTGGCAGGCACACCTTGTAATGTGAAGGACCGATTCAATCATGCACTATGTGCAGCTGACACTTAATTCGCCCACTGTGCCCGTGTGACATGGTTCAACGAGCCACGACACACTTGGGGGTGCGCAGGGATGAATCGGGTGCTCGTCGCCTGCACGCTGACGATGGTCCTGCTGGTGCTTGATTCCAGCATCATCGGCGTGATGCTGCCGAGCATTGGCCAGGATCTTGCACTGTCCGAATCGGGCGTTGCCTGGGTGGTGTCCAGCTACCTGCTCGCCCTGGCGGTGCTGTTGCCGATCGGCGGCCGGGTGACCGACTCGATCGGCCCGGTGACCGCCTTCGTGCTGGGGATGGCCGGGTTTGCCGGCGCGTCGGCCGGGATCGCCTTCTCCGGGAGCGATCTGGCGTTGATCAGCTGGCGGGCCGCGGCGGGGGCGGCGGCCGCGCTGCTGATGCCGGCCACCCTGTCGATCCTGCTGGGCGAGTTCGCCGGCGACGGAAGGGCCCGGGCGCTGGCCGTCTACGCAGGAGTCGGTCAGGCCTTCGCCACCGTCGGACCCGCGTTCGGTGGGCTGTGCGCACAGTTCCTCGGCTGGCAATGGGGCTTCCTGATCAACATCCCGGTCGGGGTCGGCGGCATCGCCCTGCTGCTCAGCGCCCGGCCGGCCAACCGACGGAGCCCGAGCCGTTGGGATCTGCCGGGCGCCGCGCTGCTCGTGGTCGGGGCCACCGCCATCGTCACCGGGCTGA
>JBIOVW010000329.1:0-6748 GCA_044867945.1 Nakamurella sp.
CGCGGTGACCATGCGGAACTGGAACACCGTCACCAGGCTGCTGGAGCTGACGGGCTGATCCAGGGCTAACCGTCACCGTTCAACGCGGCGTCCAGCAGCGGCGCCTGCGCCCGCGCCCAGGGCGACAACCCGCTGTCCGGGTCGGCGGCCGCGGCCAGGAACTTCGCCCACGACCACCATGCCCACTGGCCCACCTCGCCCGGGCGGGGATGGGGATCGTCGTCGATGCGGCACACCAGCACGGGGCACAGCTCGTTCTCCTCGACCGTGCCGTCGAAGGCCCGGTAGGAGAAGTCCGGCAGCACCATCCGCAGGTCGGTCGGCTGCACGCCCAGCTCGTACCGCATTCGTCGGACTGCGGCGTCGGCCGGTTGCTCGCCGGGGGCCGGGTGACCGCAGGCGGTGTTGGTCCAGACCGACGGGAAGGTCGCCTTGTCGTCGGCCCGGCGGGTGACCAGGAGCCGGCCGTCGGTCCCGAATCCGTAGCAGGAGAAGGCCAGGTGCCGCGGGGTGTGTGCGCCGTGCACCGTCGCCTTGTCGGCGACTCCTATCGGCGTGCCGCCCTCGTCGACGAGCACGACCTGCTCGTTCTCGTCCAGCGGTGAGACCGGGAACGGGGGCAGGTGGCGTCGACCCGGATGCTTCGGGTCGAACAGCGGATGGCGGATCGGCGGCACGGCCGCGAGCCTACCGAGGTGGGCAGACCCGTCCCGGCCGCCGTCGGGGTGGCAGCCGGGACGGGCGTCAGTGGACCCCGGGGCGACGGGTCAGGACTCGGCCGGCACCTGCGGATCGGGCACCGGCTCGGCGGGGTCGTTCCGCTTGTGGAAAGCGAAGGCCACCAGCACGATGGCCAGCATCGCGTAGCCCAGCGCCACCTCGGGTTGGGCGGCCCATTGGACCTGGCCGGCGTGGATCAGCCCGATCCAGGACAGCACCGCGCCGACGCCGGCTGCCGCGGCGGAGGCGTAGAAGTTGCGCATCAGCAGGAAGGCCACGATGGAACCGAGCACCATGCCGGCGAGCACCGCGCCCTCACCGAACACCTTGAGGCCGTGGTACACCAGCCCGGCGTTGGTCAGGGCGTCCTCGCCGATCTCGGCGGCACTGGTGCCCGCGGCGGCCAGCGCGTTGTCGATCAACCCGGTCCCCCATTGCGCCAGGTTGGGCAGGATCGCCGCGACGACTGCCGCCGCCTGGATCCTGGGTACGGACTGGAACGCCTGCGCGCCGATGAGCAGCCCGATGTAGAGCAGGATCGGCACGATCGCCGGGATCGGCAACAGCGTGTTGAGCACCCCGAACAGACCCAGGAAGCACAGCACCGCGATCAGCACGCCGCCGGCCATCGAGTAGGAACCACGGCCGCCCGCGGCCTTCCATCCCGGGTGGCCGATGTACACGGCGGGCGGGAAGGGCGAGCCCAGCGCGGAACCGATGATCGCGCCGCCACCGTCGGCCAGCAGCACGCTGCGCAGGTTGTAGCTGTCTCCGGCCGCGGCGGCGCTCTCCACGTTGCTCATCGCCTCGGCGAAGTTATAGACACCGAGCGGGATCGCCGTGGCCAGCAGCGGTGCCAGGTTGCCAAGTCCGGCGAACAGCAGGTCGAAGTGCAGCGTGGGCACGGCGATGGCGATCTGGCCGACGGCCTCCTGCACGTCCGGCACGGACATGTAGCCGCCGATCCAGCCGATCGCGGTGCCGACCAGCAGTGCGGCCAGGCCGACCGGGATGCCGCCGGGCAGCCGCATGTTGGTGAAGAAGCCGACCAGGATGATGCCCAACACGGGCAGGCCGATCCAGGCCGCCTCCCAGATCTGCGCGGCGGGTCGCATCGAGATGAAGGTGATGGAGATGCCGGCCAGAGTGCCCAACATCGCCGCCCTCGGGGTGATCCGGCGGATGAACGGGCCGATGAATGCGCCGATCAGCACGATGACGCCGATGACGAACGCCCAGGCCAGGCCGGCGGCCCAGGCGCGCACCGGGTCACCGGTGGTCAGGAAGATCGGCAGCATGATGACGAACACGACGATGAACATGTGCGGCACGCTCGGCCCGTAGGGCAGCGCGGTGACCTCGGCCCGGTTCTCCTTGCGCGCCAGTCGGCGGGCCAGGAAGGTGTAGTACACGTTCCCGACGAGCATGGCGATGCCCAGCGCCGGCAGCACGGTGCCCAGCACCGATTCGGCAGGCATCTGCACCACGAACAGCAGCAGCGAGGTCAGGGTCAGGACGTTGACCAGGATGTTGAAGCCGAGGCCGAAGAAGGCGTTGGTCTCGCCCTTGGTCCAGTACGGGAGCTTGAGCGAGCCGTCCGAGGACGCCGACGATCTGAAGCCGGTGAGGTTCATGGGTTTCTCCGGGGGTGGTGGGATGCTGCGGGAGTCAGCCGGCCAGCGCCGGCTGGTGGGCGGAGGAGGTCAAGGCGGAGATCACTGCCGCGGAATCGGCGACCCAGCCGAAGATCCCGCCCTGGGCGGCGACCATCGCCAGGCCCACCCGCTGGAACTCCGGGAAGTAGGAGCCGACGCAGTCGGACACCACCAGGGCGTCGTAGCCGCGGTCGTTGGCCTCCCGGACGGTGGTGTGCACGCACACCTCGGTGGTCACCCCGGTGACGATCAGGCGGGTGATCCCGTTCCGCACGAGGATCTGCTGCAGGTCGGTCGCGTAGAACGCGCCCTTGCCGGGCTTGTCGATGACGATCTCGCCGTCGATCGGCGCGAGCTCGTCGATGATGTCGTGGCCGTACTCGCCGCGGATCAGGATGCGGCCCAGCGTGCCCTGGTCCCCGATCCGTTGGGACGGCTTGCCGCGCATCAGCTTCGCCGGCGGGCAGTCCGAAAGGTCGGGCAGGTGACCCTCCCTGGTGTGGACGACGAGCAGGCCGGCCGCGCGGGCGGCGGCCAGCAGGTCGGCCAGCGGCGGGACGACCCGCTGCAGCAGGCCGACGTCGTTGCCGAGGGTTTCGCCGAATCCCCCTGGCAGCTGGAAGTCCCGTTGCATGTCGATGACGATCAGCGCCGTGCTGGGGACGTCGAGCGAGTAGGGCGCGGGTTGGGCGGGGACGGTCAGGCTTTCAGGCACGGGTGCTCCCGGGGTGGGTCGGGGTTCGGTCATCCGGATGCTGGGTGAGGTAGGCCCGCCATCCGCCGAAGGCGGTGATGTCGGCGAGATCCTCGTCGTCCAGGACGCAGGTGTCGGCGACGAAGCCGATCTCGGTGCGGCCGTCGGACAACTCGACCCGGCCCAGGCACACCGACGGGCTGGACCGAGCGAGGATCTCGGGCAGCGCGGCGGGCGGCACGCGCCAGGTCTCGACCTCGATCGCCGCGCCGCCGTCGGGCGCGCTGACCAGCACGGGCACCGGCACGGCGCCACCGGTGCGGAGCAGCCGGTACCCCGTGGCGGTCGCGGTGGTCTCGATCAGCCGCCCACCTCGCTCGATCAGGTCGGTGCTGCGAGGCTGGCCGGCCAGGTGGTGTCCGACGACCACCAGGGTGATCTCGTCGGCGGCCGCGGTGGACGGTGGGACGTCGTGCCCGGACAGCGCCCCGGCGACGGCGAGTACCCGGTCGTCGGCCAGCGCCGGTCCCAGCACCATGAGCGCCGCCGGTCGCCCGTCCGCGGTGAGGCCGGCCGGCACGACGGCGGCGCACAGGTCGAGCAGGTTCCCGAAGTGGGTGTAGTGACCGAGCACGGTGTTGGTGCCGATCGGATCGGCGAGCACCTGTTCGACGGTGAAGGTGGTCCCGATGGCGGGCAGCACGAGCACGTCCATGGCCCGCCACAGCTGCCGCACCTTGGCCTTGAGGGCGCCGAGCCGGTGCTCGGCGGCGAACACGTCGACCGCACTGTACTTCCCGCCGCCCTCGATGATCGTCCGGACGACCGGCAGCACCGAGTCCGGATGCCCGGCCAGGAAGTCGCCGAACTCGGTGAGCCGTTCGGCCACCCACGGACCCTGGTAGAGCAGTTCACCGGCGGCCAGGAACGGCCCGAATGGCGCCGTCGCGATGCGCCCGAACGTCCGGCCGATCCGGGCGCGGGCGGCGAGGTGGGCGTCGCGCATCGGCGCATCGCCGAAGAAATCGAGCTCGCCGACGTCGGGCAGCCCGACCCTGACCGTCGACAGGTCGAAGGCCTCGCGCCGCCGCGCCCGCGAGTGGGGGTCCCGGTCGTCGGGAGCGGCGACGACGTCCAGCACGGTCGCGACGTCCGGGACGGTGCGGGCCATCAGGCTGATGCAGTCCAACGACCGGCACGCGGGCACGAGTCCGACGGTGCTGATCAGGCCGCGGGACGGCTTGAGGCCGACGATGCCGTTGAGCGCGGGTGGCACCCGGCCGGACCCGGCGGTGTCGGTGGCCACCGCGAACGGCACGTCGCCGGCCGCAACGGCCAGTGCCGAGCCGGAGCTGGACCCGCCGGAGATCAACCCGCCGCCGAACACGCTGCGGGGAACCGCGTACGGGGTGCGGGTGCCGTTCAGGCCGGTGGCGAACTGGTCGAGGTTGGTCTTGCCGATGTAGAGCGCGCCGGCCTCGATCAGTCGCTGGACCGCCGGGGCGGTCTCCTGCGGCACGTACGCGTAGTCGGGGCAGGCCAGGGTGGTCGGCACCCCTGCGACATCGATGCTGTCCTTCACCCCGAAGGGGATGCCGTACAACGGAAGGCTTTCCGGGTCGGGATGGGCCTCGAGCTCCTTGGCCAGCAGCAACAGCTCGGTGCGCTCGGCGACGCTGATCCAGGTGCCGTCGTTCCCGCGGTCGGCGATCCGACCGAGAACCTCGTCGACCACGTCGGACGGTCTTCGCGCGGTCGTCCGGTAGGAGTTGGTCAATTCGTCGATCGTTGGACCGTCCGCCGGTCCCGAAGCCGGACTTTTCGACATGGCGTCGATTGTCGACAATCGATGTATCGGGGTTGTGTTGCAGGGTTAACAGTGTGTTGCACCGGAGCCCGCGTTCGGATCTCTCGTTGGGTCCGGCCTGGCAGTCAGCCGCCGAACCCGGCACCCGCCGTCTCCCGGCGGAACTGCAGGTAGCGCTGGCCGCCGTGCTCGGCCAGCGCGGCCAGCACGACGTCCGGGTCGTTGGTCTCCAGGGCGGTGACCAGTGCCTCGTGCCGGCGGATGCCCTCCCCCGGCCCGACCAGGCTGGCCTCCAGCCGCAGGTTGATCGCCATCGGCCGTTGCAGCTTGATCAGGATGGGTTCGAGGGTCAGGTCGAGCTGGCGGTTGCCGGCCACGGCGACGATCGCCGCGTGGAACGCGCGGTGCGCATCGTCACGCTCAAGCTCGTCGTCCGATTCCTCGGCGGCCCGCATCTGGCCGAGCCGGGTCCTGACCTGGGCGAGCGGGTCGCGGTCGCCGTCGAAGGCCAGCGGCATCGCGGTGATGATGGCGTGCCGCTCCAGCACCGTGCGGATCTCGAAGAGCTGCCGGATGTCCTCCTCGGACCAGGTGGCCACCCGGGCTCCGCGGCGCGGCAGGTGCTCGACCAGGCCCTGCTGCACCAGCAGTCGCAGGGACTCCCGGACCGGTGCCCGGCTGATCGAGAAGCGTTGGCAGATCTGCTCTTCGATGATGCGCTCGCCAGGGGCGAGCGCCCCGGAAAGGATCTCGTTGCGCAGCCGGCGGGTGGTCGCCTCCACCAGGCTGGGTGCGAACAGGTCGACTTGAGCGGTCGGGTCGGCGCTCATCGGCGGCGCCTCCCTCCCGGACGGCCGTGGTCCGAGGTCCGCCGCGGCCGATCGTGGGACCAGTGTAGAAGCCCGGGGCTCGACCAGGCTCACGCCGAGGACCCCGGCCGGCGGAGTGATCCGCCGAGCCGGGGTCGTCGGGACCGGGGTCAGGCCGCGGTCTTGACCAGCTTGCAGTTGCCGTCGATCGCGTACCACTTGCCGCCGACGCCCTGGCCGTTGGCCTCGCCCGGCGCGCCGTCACCGGCGTAGTAGTACAGCGCCCACTTGCCCATCACCAGCTGCTTGGTGCCGTCCGGCCGTTCGATGGTGGACGCGCCCGAGGCCTCCAGTTCCGGGCTGATGGCGAAGTCGTCCGGCACGGTGAGCGGCGGCCAGGCCTCGGCGCACGCGTCGAAGCAGGTGGTCTGCTTCTCCGGGTCGTCGGTGAAGGCGTACAGGGTGTGCCCGTTGGCGCCGACCATCACCGCGCCGAGGTTGCCGACCTCGGCCAGCGCGACCACCGGCCCGGTCGCGGCCTGCTCCGGCGCGGGCTCGGCGTCGGGGTATTCCGGCGCCGCGGCGGCGGCTGGGGTGGACTCGGCCGCCGGAGCCGGCTCGGCCGCCTCGCCCTTGATCAGGGTCCCGTCGGCCTTGACGACGTACCACACCCCACCGACGCCCTGGCCGTTGGTCTCACCCTGGGCCCCGTCACCGGCGTAGTAGTACAGCGGCCACTTGCCGACCTTGAGCTGCTCGCTGCCCTCCGGCCGGTCGACGGTGCTGACCAGGGCCGGGTCCACGCCCTCCGGTGGGGTGAACCCGTCGGTGACGACGGCCGCCGGCCACGCCGCGGCACAGGCGTCGAAGCAGGTGCTCTCCCCGTTGACGTCATCGGTGAATGCGTACAGCGTGCGGCCGCCCTCGCCGACCAGGATGGAGCCGAACGGCTCGACCTCGGCGACCTGGGCGACGGGCTCGGCCGAGGCGTCCTTGGCGACCGCGGCGGCCGCGGTCGGGGTGGTCGCCACGGGCGCCGCGCTGACCGTCTCCGCGGCCGCGG
>JBIOVW010000330.1:0-10786 GCA_044867945.1 Nakamurella sp.
TACGACGATCAACTCGACCGCGCGGCCGGGTCCGACGGCGTCGACGTCGACCTCTGATCCGTCGACGTCGACATACCGGCCGCTGCCGTCCATCCAGAACGCCACCTGCGCGGCCGGATCGCCGAGCGTGCGGGCGAGGGCACCGGACAGCTCCGACGGGTCGCGGTCCTGCCGGAACCAGGCGCCCAGTTCGACGATCTCCCCGGTACGGGCGAAGCCGCCGAGCAGCACGCCAAGCACGAACGCGACGGGCACGATGGCCAGCGCCGCGACCTGGGCGATGAACAGCACGAGCGGATCCCAGCCGAACAGCGGGACGAACACGTTCGGGCTGAGCAGGCCCAGGGCGAGGGCCGCGAAGACGTAGCCGGCCACCGGGCCGAGTGCCCGCCGGGTGGCTGGTGTGCCCGCCCGGAAGCGGAGGGTCACCAGCACAAGGGCGGCGACCAGGGCGATGACGAAGAGCCACAGCTGGATGCGGGTGAACAGCAGGTCCAGGTCCGGGCGGTCGGCAAGCTGCAGTGGCGTGGTGCCGTCCGGGTCGAAGAAGTAGAGCGGCAGCTCGAAGACCGTGCAGGTGACGTACGCCCACCCGATGACGGGGCGTGCCCATGGCGTGCTGGTCCGGCCCGTCGGATACACCAGCAGCAGGTGCACCAGGACGGCGAACACCAGTGTCGAGCACATGAACCCGAGCGCGATCAGCACCGTGATGCCAGTGTTCGCGAGTCCCGCGAGGAGCCAGAACCAGCCGGCCAGCACCAGCACGGCGCCGACCCGATTGCTCGGTCGGCGGCCCCACGCCAGCAGGCCCGCGGCGCCGTAGCCGAGGGCGAGCACCGGGAACAGGCTGGTTACCCAGAGCGGGTCGGATCGACCCCCCGTGACGATCAGGATCTGCTCGAGCGCGGTACACAGGATCAGCGAGCCCCCCACGTACCAGAGCGCCATCGACAGCGCCGGAGACCGGACCGATGTCTCGGTCCCGCGCCGATGACGCCGCGCCGTCACGGGTTTGATCATGGCAGATGACCTGGCGCAACGTGGTCGCTCGAAGCCAAGGTCCGGGTGCACGGAAGGTCACTTCGACGAGGATCCGTGTCCGGGCACCGACCTGAGTCCGATGTGGTCGCGCGCCTGTCCCGCCTACCGTACCCAGGTCGCCGTCCCTCGACCGAGGAAGGCATTCCCATGGCACATCGACACGTTCGCCGTCGCATGCCGGCCGCAGCGGTCTGCGCGGCGGCCGTGGTACTGCTGGCCGCTTGCACGGCGGGCGCTTCCGGCTCGTCCGGTTCCACCGCGCCGGCGGAAGCCGCGAGCTCGTCGACGGCGGGTTCCGAGGCCGGCGGCGTCGAACAGTTCACGCCCGTGGTGATGAACGTGATGACGACCCCGCAGTGGTTCACCGGCAGCGACGGGAAGGTCCATCTGACCTACGAGCTAGAGCTCACCAACGCCTTCCCCATTCCGGCGACCGTCACCCAGGTCGTCGCGCTGGACGCCGACAGCGGCGAGGTCGAGCGGACGCTGGCCGGTGACCAACTGTCGGAGGCGATGTCGCTGCTGGTGCCGCAGACGGAAAAGGTCACGCAGCTACCGCCCGCGACCATCGGCGTGGTCTGGATGGATGTCGTGCTGGACGACCCGTCACAACTACCGAAGAAAATCGAGCACGACCTGACCATCAATGTGCCGCCGGGACTCCCCGTGCCGGAGACGACGAGTTACCGCGGCGCGGCCGCCGATGTGTCCGGCGACCCGCCGACCGTGCTCGGACCTCCGCTCACCGGACCCGGCTGGTACGCGGCAGGTAGCTGCTGCGACGGCGCACACCGACGGACAGTGCAGCCGATCAACAACGACCTGTGGGTGGCTCAGCGGTTCGCGATCGACTTCAACAATGTGGACGAGGCGGACATGGTGGCCGACGGCGACGTCTCGCTCAACGAGAGCTGGTTCACCTACGACCAGCCCGTGCTCGCGGTCGCCGACGCCACCGTGACGATCGCCGTCGACGGGAACGCCGACCAGATCCCGAACGCCGCCGAGCCGGTCGAAATCGAGAATGCCAACGGCAATCACATCATCCTGGAGGTGGCCGACGGCAAATACGCGTTCTACGCGCACCTGAAGCCGGGCAGCGTCGCCGTCAAGGCGGGCGAGGAGGTGACGAAGGGTCAGGTCATCGGGCGCACCGGGAACTCGGGCAGCTCGACCGGCCCGCACCTGCACTTCCAGATGATGGACCGGCCGTCGGCGCTGATGGCCGATGGACGGCCGTACGTCTTCGACCAGTTCACCGTCACCGGCAAAGGTCCGACGATCCAGACCCTGTTGACCTTGAACCCGGCGACGGATCCGCTGCCGATCGACCCGGCCAATGCCGGGCCCCGCACGGACGAACTGCCGCTGAGCAGCGACGTCGTGGTCTTCGCCGAAGGGTGAGCGGAGTCCAGGCCCAACCCCAGCGCTGGCGCGGCAAGCGTCGCGAGCGGCGAGGGCGGTGGGTCTATACCAGGCAGAGTCACGCCGATACCGCGGGTTTTGCCAGACAACGGTGCAGTCGACGCTTCGAGCCCGACGCGCGCACCGACATCACGCACCACCGGTCGAAGAGACGACCGGCCAGGTCGCTCTCGCGGCCCGATCGCTAGAGTGCCGGCCCCGACCCGCCGCCGACCCACATGAGAAAGGCCCGGCGGTTGTAACCTCCGCTGAATACGTTGCGCAGCAGCCACCGGGCCGGGCCGGTGAGCTCCCGGTGCAAGGGCTCGGCCAGATGCGGCGGCAGGTCGTCGAGCAGCCAGTAGTGGCGGAAGGCCAGCGCGGTGGGTCGCTGCGTGAGCACGGCCCGCAGGCGGAACGGCGCCTGCGGCCAGGGGCCCGACGTCGCCGCGGGCCGGTCGGCGGTCATGAGCGAGGGGGCGAGGACGTCGGCCGCGTGCTCGGACGCGGCCAGCATGGCCGCCCGCCGCGCCGGTTCGCGGGACCAGCGGCGGGCCTCCTTCCGGAGTCGGGAGAGCGTGCCGGCCTGCCGGGCCGCGAGCGCGGGATTGGCGGTTCGGAGCTGATCGGCCAGGTAGCCGACGTGGCCGACAAGGGCGGTGCGCCGCACCGGGGTGACGGGCTCGGCGAGCACGCGGATCAGTCGGTCCAGGTCCCGGGCGACGGTCGGCCCGGCGGCCGCGCGCTGCGCCGGCGACCATGTGGTACGTCCGTCGGCGCGAGCATTGTCCGCGGGCGCTCGGGTCGGCCCCGACGGGACGAGCGGGCTCAGGGTCGGTTCCGTGGTCAGGTCCAGGCTCACGTCCGCGCAATCCTCTCCACCGGCTCGGGGGTCGGCCCGACCGCCGCCGACCGACGGCCGGCGGGTGGCCCCACCGGATGTAACCGGGTCCGGGGGTCGGAGCTCGGGAGGCGCACCGCTGATACCGGAGGGAAGATCGTCGGGTCGGTGGCATCCGGGTCGGTGGCATTCAGCCACCGCCGCCATCGGGTCGAGGGCCGATCGGCGACGTCGTCCAGGGCCCGTCACTATCGGCCCTCTCTGCGGGACCCGCCACGGCATCACCAGACGCCGGTATTGCCGTCCTCCGGGCCTGTCAACCGGTAGACTCGGACCGGTTTCGTCCGCAAAGGGCTCTGAGATCGCCGCTGACGGGTCGAGCGGTTCACGTCGATCCGGTCCGGCCGACCGTCGTCGGTGGACTGTCGGCGCCGGATCCCCGCGCGTGCGGTCCCCCCGAGCGCTTGCGCCGGCCGATCGGTACCTCCTCCGGCTTCACGGAGGGACGAGCCGAGTCGACCGTCCTTCCCGTGCCCGGGCAACGAGCGAGCACAGGAGCAGCGGCAGATCCGTGACGACGAAGAAGAACGACTACGGCGCGTCCTCGATCACCGTCCTGGAGGGCCTGGAGGCCGTCCGCAAGCGCCCCGGCATGTACATCGGATCCACCGGTGAGCGCGGCCTGCACCACCTGGTCCAGGAGGTCGTGGACAACTCTGTCGACGAGGCGATGGCCGGATACGCCGACCGGGTGGAGGTGATCCTGCGCGAGGACGGCGGGGTCACCGTCATCGACAACGGCCGCGGCATCCCGGTGGAGATGCACCCGAAGGAGAAGCGGCCGACGGTCGAGGTCGTGCTCACCGTGCTGCACGCCGGCGGCAAGTTCGACTCCGAGTCGTACGCGGTGTCCGGTGGTCTGCACGGGGTCGGGGTCTCGGTGGTGAACGCCCTGTCCCGCCGGCTGGACGTGGAGATCCACCGCGACGGCAAGGCGTTCCGACAGTCCTATTCAAACGCGAAGCCGGGCCCGCTCGAGACGATCGGGACCAGCTCGCGAACCGGATCGTCGGTGACGTTCTGGCCGGACGCGACGATCTTCGAGACCGTCGAGTTCAAGTTGGAGACGATCTCACGTCGCCTTCAGGAGATGGCGTTCCTGAACAAGGGCCTGACCATCACCCTGCGCGACGAGCGGCGTATCGACGCCGAACTCGAGGTACTCGCCGAAAGCGGGTCGACCGCCGTCCCGGTGGCCGCGGAATCGTCGAAAGCCTGGAAGCCGCTGGAGAAGACGTTCCACTATCCGGGCGGGCTGGTCGACTACATCAAGCACCTGAACCATACGAAGGACCCGATCCACCCGTCGATCATCGGCTTTGAATCCAAGGGCGAGACGATGGAGGTGGAGGTCGCGATGCAGTGGAACTCGTCCTACAACGAGTCCGTGCACTCCTTCGCCAACACCATCAACACGCACGAGGGCGGCACCCACGAGGAGGGCTTCCGGGCATCGCTCACCTCGGTGGTGAACAAGTACGCCACCGACAAGAAGCTGCTCAAGGAGAAGGACGACAAGCTTTCGGGCGAGGACGTCCGCGAAGGCCTGGCCGCGATCATCTCGATCCGGCTGCGCGAGCCGCAGTTCGAGGGGCAGACCAAGGGGAAGCTGGGCAACACCGAGGCGAAGTCGTTCGTGCAGAAGGCGTGCAACGAATGGATCACCGACTGGTTCGAGCGCAATCCCAGCGAGGCGAAAACCATCATCAGCAAGGCGGTTTCCTCGGCCCAGGCGCGGGCCGCCGCACGCAAGGCCCGGGACCTGGTGCGCCGCAAGGGCGCCCTCGAGATCGGCGGCCTGCCGGGCAAACTCGCCGACTGCCGGTCCACCGACCCGAGCCGCTCCGAGCTGTACATCGTGGAGGGCGACTCGGCCGGCGGCTCGGCCAAGTCCGGCCGGGACTCGATGTTCCAGGCGATCCTGCCGATCCGCGGCAAGATCATCAACGTGGAGAAGGCCCGGATCGACCGCGTCCTGCGCAACACCGAGGTGCAGTCGCTGATCACCGCGCTGGGCACCGGCATCCACGACGACTTCGACCTGGCCAAGCTGCGCTATCACAAGATCGTGCTGATGGCCGACGCCGACGTGGACGGCCAGCACATCCGCACGCTGCTGCTCACCCTGCTGTTCCGGTTCATGCGGCCGCTCGTCGAGGCCGGTCACGTCTATCTGGCCCAGCCACCCCTGTACAAGATCAAGTGGTCCAAGGGCGCGCACGAGTTCGCCTACTCGGACCGCGAGCGGGACGGGCTGATCGCCGAGGGTGAGCGGGCCGGCCGACGCTTGATCAAGGACGAGGGCGTGCAGCGGTACAAGGGCCTGGGCGAGATGAACGCCAAGGAATTGTGGGAGACCACCATGGACCCGGCGAACCGGCTGCTGCTGCAGGTGACGCTGGAGGATGCGGCGACCGCGGACGAGCTTTTCTCGGTGCTGATGGGGGAGGACGTCGAGGCGCGTCGCGCATTCATCACCAGGAACGCCAAAGATGTTCGGTTCCTCGATCTGTGAATCACGTGGAACCGCCATGTGTCGAAAGCGTGAACGGCTTGTGCGACCCCGTCACACCAGGTGAGAGCTGCACCACACCGTTCGGTGAATGAGCGAGGCCCGCCGAGCCAAAAGTCGGCACCGTGCAGCTGTGCACAGTAATCATCCACATGTGGATATGTCCGCCGTCAGCGTGACGGTTTCGTGATATTCGGAGGGCACGCCGTGACCGGTCCCAACTCAGACGAACACGATCGCACAGAGCCTGTCGATATTCAGCAGGAGATGCAGCGCTCGTTCATCGACTACGCGATGAGCGTGATCGTCTCCCGGGCGTTGCCGGACGTCCGCGACGGCCTCAAGCCGGTGCACCGTCGCGTGCTCTACGGAATGTACGACTCCGGATTCCGGCCGGACCGATCGACGGTCAAGTCCTCCCGGGTGGTCGGCGACGTGATGGGCAACTACCACCCGCACGGTGATTCGCCGATCTACGACACCGTGGTCCGGATGGCCCAGCCGTGGTCGCTGCGCTATCCGATGATCGACGGCCAGGGCAATTTCGGGTCCATGGGCAACGATCCGCCCGCGGCCATGCGCTACACCGAATGCCGGCTGACACAGCTGGCGATGCTGATGCTCGACGGCATCGGCGAAAGCACCGTCGACATGGTGCCCAACTACGACAACAAGACCGTCGAACCCACGGTCCTGCCCGCCCGCATCCCGAACCTGCTGGTCAACGGCTCATCCGGGATCGCCGTCGGCATGGCCACCAATATCCCCCCGCACAACCTGCGGGAGGTCGCCTCCGCGGTCGTCTGGTCGCTGGAGAACCCGGAGGCCGGCCCGGAGGAACTGCTCGACGCGGCGATGGCCCGGATCCAGGGCCCGGACTTCCCGACCGGAGCACTGATCGTCGGCAAGGACGGCATCGCCGACGCCTACCGCACCGGCCGCGGCTCGATCCGGATGCGTGCGGTGGTGGCCATCGAGGAGGATGCCAAGGGCCGCACCATCCTGGTGGTCACCGAGCTGCCGTACCAGGTGAATCCGGACAACCTGGTCGAGGCGATCGCGCAGCTGCACAAGGACGCCAAGATCGCCGGCATCGCCGATATCGCCGACGAATCGTCCGACCGGATCGGCATGCGGATCGTCATCACCCTCAAGCGGGACGCGGTGGCCAAGGTGGTGCTGGCCAACCTTTTCAAGCACACCGCGCTGCAGACGTCCTTCGGGGCGAACATGCTGGCCATCGTCGACGGGGTGCCGCGCACCCTGCGGCTGGACCAGATGATCAGCCTCTACGTGGCCCATCAGGTCGAGGTCATCCAGCGGCGGACCCAGTACCGGCTGACCAAGGCCGAGGAACGCGCCCACATCCTGCGCGGCCTGGTCAAGGCGCTCGACATGCTGGACGAGGTCATCGCGCTGATCCGCCGGTCCCCGTCGGCCGAGGAGTCCAAGGCCGGCCTGATGGAGCTGCTGGAGGTCGACGACATCCAGGCCACCGCGATCCTGGACATGCAGCTGCGGCGCCTGGCCGCCCTCGAGCGGCAACGAATCGTCGACGACCTGGCCGAGCTGGAACGGATCATCGCCGACCTGCGGGACATCCTGGCCAAGCCGGAGCGGCAGCGGGCGATCATCCGGGACGAACTCACCGAGGCGGTCGACAAACACGGCGACGACCGGCGCACCCGGCTGGTGCCCTACGACGGGGACGTGTCGGTCGAGGACCTGATCGCGGTCGAGGACGTCGTCGTCACCATCACCCGCACCGGCTACGCCAAGCGGACCAAGACCGACCTGTACCGGGCGCAGCGCCGCGGCGGCAAGGGTGTGCAGGGCGCCGCGCTCAAGCAGGACGACATCGTGGCGCACTTCTTCGTGTGTTCCACCCACGACTGGATCCTGTTCTTCACCAACAAGGGCCGGGTCTACCGGGCGAAGGCCTACGAGCTGCCCGAGGCCAACCGCAACGCCCGCGGCCAGCATGTGGCGAACCTGCTGGCGTTCCAGCCGGACGAGCGGATCGCCGAGGTCATCCAGATCCCGCACTACCAGGCGGCGCCCTACCTGGTGCTGGCCACCAAGGGCGGGCTGGTCAAGAAGAGCGAGCTGGTCGCGTTCGACTCGAACCGGGCCGGCGGGATCGTGGCGATCAACCTGCGCGACGACGACGAGCTGGTCGGCGCGGTGCTCTGCGATGCCGATGCCGACCTGCTGCTCATCTCGGCCGAGGGGCAGTCCATCCGGTTCCACGCCACCGACGAGGCGCTGCGGCCCATGGGCCGGGCCACCTCGGGCGTGCTGGGCATGCGATTCAACGCCGGCGATGAACTTCTGTCGATGTCGGTCGTCTATGAAGGGGCGCAGGTGCTCGTCGCCACGGAACGCGGCTACGCAAAGCGCACCGACATCGACGAGTACCCGGTGCAGGGCCGCGGCGGGAAGGGTGTCTTGACGATCCAGTACGACCGGCGGCGTGGCAAGCTGGTGGGCGCCCTCATCGTCGACCTGGACACCGAGGTGTATGTCATCACCTCCGGCGGCGGGGTCATCCGGACCCAGGCGCGCGAGGTGCGGAAGGCGAAACGACAGACCATGGGAGTGCGGTTGATGAACCTGTCCGAAGGGGACAGCCTGGTGGCCATCGCCCGGAACGCCGACGTGGAGCCGGGTAACGGTTCGCCAACCGCCGGATCGGCCGGGGGGACGTCGTGACCGCCCCCTCGGGTTCGGGCGCGTCGACCGGCATGCCCGCCGCACCGTCGGGTCCCTCGTCCGCCGCGTCGACCGCGACGGGTAACCCCGACACCGCGATGGCTTCGCCGCAGCAGGTGGGTGCGCGCCCCGGGCCACCGCCGCCCCGGGCCGGATCCGAGGCCGCGCGCCGGGCGAAGGCCCCGCGGCGGCCCCCACGGCTGGCGTCGCTGCAGCTCAAGCGGGTCGACCCGTGGACCGTGCTGAAGATCAGCCTGATCGTGGCGATCGTCATGTTCTTCGTCTGGATGATCGCGATCGGCATCCTCTACCTGACGCTGGGTGCGATGGACGTGTGGTCGCAGATCAACGACACGTATTCCACGCTCACCTCGACCCCGGACGCGCAGGCCGCGGGCAGAACGGACCTGATCACCGCGGGCCGGGTGTTCGGTGTCACGGCCATCATCGGCGCCATCAACATCGTGTTGTTCACCGCGTTGGCCACCATCGCCGCCTTCATCTACAACGCGGCGGCGGCCATGTCCGGCGGGGTGGAGCTGACCCTGGGTGAGCGCGACTGACCCTCATCCGCGCAGTGGTGGAGGGAATCTGCCGGGTTTTCCTGGTTTCGACCGGTCCGTAGGGCAGACTCACCGTCATGGGTTCGGTTTTCACCACCATCGTGCTCCCCGTCGCCCTCGTCATCATCATGCTGGGCCTGGGACTGGGTTTGACCAGGTCGGATTTCGAACGGATCGGGAAACATCCGACCGTCAGCATCGTCGCGCTGGGGTGCCAGATCCTGCTGCTCCCCGCGATCTGTTTCGGGCTGGTGCTGGCGTTCGCCCTGCCCCCGGAGCTGGCCGTCGGGATGATGTTGCTCGCGGCCGCCCCCGGTGGGACGACCGCGAATCTGGTCAGCCATGTGTTCCGGGGCGATGTCGCGCTCAACATCAGCCTGACCGCGGTCAACTCGGTGCTGTCGCTGCTCACCCTGCCGATCGTGGTGAACCTCTCCGTCACCTACTTCGGGGCATCGACCGACCGGATGGGCACCCAGTTCGACACCGCGCTGGACGTCTTCCTCATCGTCCTGCTGCCCGTGATCGTCGGCATGCTGCTCCGTTCCTGGCGCCCGGCCTGGGCCGACCGGATGGCCCGGCCGGTGCGGGTGGCCTCGCTGGTCATCCTGGTGGTGGTGCTGGTCGGCGCGATCGCCTCCAACTGGGACCTGTTGACCTCGGAATTCGGTCGGCTCAGCGGCATCACGGTGCTGTTCTGCCTGATCAGCCTCAGCGTCGGGTTCTTCGTACCCCGCTGGTTCGGGGCCCCGCAGCGGCAGGCGATCGCCACGTCGTTCGAAATCGGCATCCACAACGCGACGCTGGCCATCGTCGTGGCGCAGACCGTGCTGAACTCGGTGCCCCTGTCGCTTCCGGCGGCTGTCTACGGCGTGTTGATGTTGCCGTTGGCCTTGGCGTTCGGGTTGCTGATCCGGGAACGGTCCACGGTGCGACCGGCACAGGCGTCCTGACGTCTGCCGGGCGTTCGCCGCCCGACCCACGCCCAGCAGCCTCCGCCGCATCCGGATCGTTCGGCGCCGCGGAACCCGTGGGTACGCATGGCGACACCCACCGCGGTGACGGCATCCGTTCGCCGGTCGACCGCGCCCGTCCGGCCGTACCCGTAGGCGAGGACGAGCGTGGCATCCGGCGACAGCACCTTCTCGAGCACGGACCATTCCCCGATCGCCGGTCCGGTCCAGAACAGGTTCACGTTCATCGCGAGCACGGCGTCGAACGGGCCGCTACCCACCTCGAGTTCGGCCAGTCCGGTGGTGCGGAACTCGATCCGGCCGGTGTCGACATGCCGCCTGTTGCGGCGGCTGGCCCGATCGATCGCGGTGGCCGACCGGTCGATGGCGAGCAAGAACCCACCGGCCAGCCGATCCGCTATGACGCCGGCCGCGACACCCGGACCGCAGCCGATCTCCATGACCCGGTGGTGCGGCTGCAGCTTCAGCAGGTCGACGGCCCAGCGGACGCGGTCGGGGACTTCGGCGGTCACGCCGGCGGCTGCGCGTCAGGGTCCATCCAGAGGATCTCGAACAGGTGCCCGTCCGGGTCGGTGAAGCTGCGCTGATACATGAAGCCCTCGTCCTGCGGTCCGCGCGGCGCGGTCCCGCCGGCGGCCAGCGCCCTGTCCACCAGGGCGTCGACCTCCTCCCGGCT
>JBIOVW010000331.1:0-8727 GCA_044867945.1 Nakamurella sp.
TCACGATCCCGGGGGTAGGCCGGCGTACCGCCGAGGTGATCATCGCTGAGGTCGGGGTGGACATGCGCCGGTTCGCCACCGCCGGGCACCTCGCGTCCTGGGCCGGGATGTGCCCGGGCAACCACGAATCCGGTGGAAAACGCCGTTCCGGGCGGGCCCGCAAGGGCAACCACGCACTGCGGGCGGCGCTGTGCGAAGCGGCCTGGGCCGCAGCCCACGGCGCGCACGGCTACCTGCCCGCCCAATACCGACATCTGCTGCGCACGTTTGGCAAGAAGGGCCAAACCCGCGCGGTGTTCGCCGTTGGACACAGCATCCTGGTCATCGCCTGGCACCTGCTGGCCAACGACTGCGACTACACCGACCTCGGGGCCGAGCACTTCACCCGCAACACCGATCCCGAGGCCCGCAAGCACTACCTGATCCGCCAGCTCGAAGCCCTCGGCCACAAGGTCACCGTCGAACCCGCCGCCGCGTAACCGGTCACCCCCATCAATTCGAGACGCACGGTGAGCATGCGCTCGTGCTCGCGGCGACGGGTCCACAGCAGCGGGGTCTGCCGACGCATGGCGTCGACCACCTCCGCGGTGGCCGGGCATTCGGCCAGCCGGCCGACCCGTTCCCGGGCCAGCGCGGCGGCGATTTCCTGGCGCATCTGGTGCACGGACTCGGCGAACGCCTTGTCCCCCTCCCGTACCAGCCGCCGGTTCTGGATCCGGTTGTCGGCCCAGCTGCCGATCATGAACAGCGGGGACAGCCCGATGAACACGATCGACAGCGCGCTGCGCGTGAAGGCGAACAGCAGCACCCCCATCAACAGCGGTGCCAGCATGGCGATCAGTGGGAACCGTTGCCAGTTCGGCTTCTCCGGCGGATCGGGGGCCTCGTACGTCTCGCCGGCGTAGGTCGGGTCGAGCCGGGGCGACCGGTTGAAGTCGACGTCGCTGGTCTGGGCGAGGGCCGCGGCGACCGATCGGTGCACGGTGATCCCGATCGCCGTCTCGCCCAGGATGATCCGGTCCTGCGGGCGGACCACCGCCCGGGGCACCTGGCTGCCGCCGATGATCAGCCCGTTCGCCGAACCGGTGTCGACGATCTCGGCGGAATCGCCGATGGTGATCCGGGCGTGCCGCTTGGACACCAGCGGATCGGTCAACCGGACGTCGCACTCGGCGTCCCGTCCGATCACACCGGAACCCTCGGCCAGTGCGAATTCGCGCCCGGCGTCGGGCCCGGACAGCACCGAGAGGGTGGCCGCGGCGGCACCCCGTTCGCCGCGTGGGCCGGTGAACCGGTCGCTGACGGCGGTCAGCGACACCAGGGACCCGGACCGCAGACCGCTCACCGACAACGGCAGGTCGACCCGCAGCACCGTGCCCTGCCCGGACACGTTGGTGCCGGCGTGCACCCGCAGGCTCAGCCGGGCGTCCCGATCGCCCGCGGGCGCCCGACCGGACTCCCGACGGAACTCCCGATCGGGGTCGCACCGGTCCAACGCGGTGGCCAGGTCGCCGACCGTCACCGTGGCGTCGACGGTGACGGCCAGATCGACGACCGGCCGGTCGGTCCGGGCGAGCGAGAACTTGAGCCTCACCGCCGGCCGGTCCCTCGCCGCAGCAGGGAACGCGGCGACACGGCGGCCCACATACGCCGCCACCGGCTCCGCCCGGCGGACATGCCCATCACCGCGGCGTCGACGTCGGCCCAGAACCGCCGGGCCTCGGCGTCGTCCAGGTCCTCCGGCCCGAACACCCGGGCGTCCGCACGCCGGGCGAGCAGCAGGGTCGTGCCGCCGAGGGCGGCGTCCAGGTCCTCCGCGGTTTCCGCGCGGGTCCGGCCCCGGGGCGGGCGGTAGCCGAAATCGGTGGCCACGTCCATGATCTGGTCCCAGCCGCCGGGGAACCGGTCGGCCACCACCTGAGCCTCCCGCCGACGGGTGCGCCGCCGGGACTTGAGCCACAGCACCAGGGCGATCGGCCCGCCGACGACCAGCAGCGGGATGCCGGCCCAGGCGGTGACCACCAGGATCGTGCGCAGGACGTCACCGGACTCGGGTGGGTCGTCGTTGCTGCCGTTGTCGTCCTCCCGATCGGCATTGCCACGGTCCACCTCGTCGGTGGCGATCTCCTGCGGCGGCTGCGGTGGTGGCGGCGGCTGCAGCACCTGGGCCCGCGGGGCCACCTCGGGCTGCGGGTCGGGCTGCTGCTCGATCCGCTGGTCGTCCGGAGTCGGGTCGAACGCGACCCAGCCGACCCCCTGGAACGGCACCTCCACCCAGGCGGTCGCGTCGGATCCGCGCACCGTCCAGCCGTCCCCGTCGGCCGGCGCGACCGGATTCCCGTCGTCGTCGGTCTCGGGCGCGAAGCCCATCACCACCCGGGCCGGGATGCCCTGGGCCCGCAGCATCAGCGCCATGGCCGGGGCGAACTGCTCCTGGTCGCCGACCATCACCTGGTCGCCGACCAGGGCGGTGAGCCGGTCCAGCCCGTGCCCGGACGCGGAGGCCTCCTCGTTCTCGGTGCCGTGAGACAGGAAACCCTGGTCGGCCAGGCCGCGCTGGATCGCGACGACCTTCTCGTATCCGGTGGTGGCCTGCTCGGTCAGCGTGCCGGCCAGCGACTTCAGGTCGTCGCTGATCTTGCCGGGCGAGGGCAGGGACACCTGCTCGATCGGGATGGCGGTCAGATCGAGGTCGGTGGCGTTCGGCGGAACAACCACGTCGGCCGTGTACCGGTCCCCGCCGTCCAGCCCGGTGACGACGACCCCGGTGCCGTTGCCGGGTGAGTACCGGAACCCGTCATGCAGGGCGGCCGTGCGCCCGTCGGAACCCGGGGAGTCGAACTGCAGCCCGGTCAGGTACCCGCCGACCGGCAGGAACGCGCCGCGCAGGTCGTCGACGGTGACGCTCACCGTGGCCCGGGCGCCACCGGAGATATCACCGGCGGCATCGGCAACCTGGTCTCCGACCTTGCGGAACGGGTCGACGGTGCTGGAGATGTTGTAGGTGACGCCGTTGTAGTCGTCCAGCGCGGCCAGCCGGACCCGTGCGCCGGCGGGCAGGCCGGCCACGGTGAACAGGTCGGCCGTCCGCTGCTCCTTGAAGTACTTGCGGAAGCCCACCAGCGGGCTCGGGTACTCCCGCGGGTCGAACGGCGGCTGCACGGTCTCCCGCAACGCGTACCGCTCCCCCACGTCGATCTGCGGACCGAGCAGGTAGCCGGCGGCGAGCGCGGCCGTCAGCACGACCAGCGCGGACACCGGGCGACGCAGATCCAGGCCCATCCCCGAGCCGGTGGCCCGCGAGCGCCAGGATGCCCAGAAGAGAGCGCCGCCGGCCACTCCCAGGCCGGACACCAGCGGCAGCCACGGGGCGCTCGCCCCGAAAAGCGCCGCGGTGACCAGCATCGCCGGCAGGACTGCCAGCGCCCAGCGGGGACGGCGAACGCGCAGCGCGATGCCGACCCCGACGGCCGCCGCGACCAGCGCGCTCAGGTACACCGGGATCATCAGGGCGCCGCCGGTGCCCACCGGCACCGCGACGGTGAGCAGTTGCCGCCAGGAGTTGACCACGCCCAGGGTCAGCAGCCGCAACGACTCCACGCTCGGCACGACGCCGCCGATCGCGGTGGACGGGACGGCCAGCGCGGCGCCGAACATCAGGTAGCCGAGCGCGGCCACCAGCGCGGCACCCCACCAGGGCAGGCGCAGCCGGGCGGCCAGCACGGCCGCGGCCGCCCCGACCAGGGCGCCACCGGCGGCCGCGACCAGCCATCGGGTGCCGCCGTAGGCGCCGCCGAAGGCCAGGGACGCGACGACGACCAGGGCGGCGATCACCAGCGCGTCGATGAGGGTGCTCGGCCGGGTGCGGGTCGGTGCGCTCATCCGCGCGCCTTGCGCAGGGTGGCCGGCAGTTTGTCCAGCGCCCCGACGGTGACCACGGTGATCCCGGAGATCCGGCGGACGGAGGGCGCCACGCCGGGGACGGCGCGGACGGCGACCACCCGAATCCCCAGCGGCAGGGCGGCCCCGGCCTGCCGGATCTGCGCCGGAGTGGGCGCCGAACCGCAGAGCAGGAAGAGGATGGACACATCCGGGGCCAGGTCGGCGACCCGCCTGGCCGTGCCGACGATGCCCACCTCGTCGTCGGCACTGCGGGCCCGTCCCTGGTCGATCTGCACGCGGGCGAGCTGGTCCAGGGTCCGGCGGGCGGTGCCGGCGGTCAGCGAGGCGCCGCCGGCGACGACGGTCAGCTCCCGGCTCTCCTTGACCGCCTGCAGCACGACGGAGGCACCGGCCTCCACCGCGAGTTCGAACTCGTCGGGGTCGGCGTACTCGGCGGCGTCGGTGGACAGCGCGATCGCCACGTGCGAGCGCCGGGTCTCCTCGAACTGCCGCACCATCAGCGCGCCGGACCGGGCCGAGGTGCGCCAGTGGATGTAGCGGCGGTCGTCGCCGGGGACGTAGCCGCGCAGCGCGTGGAACGACACGTCGTCGTTGGACAGGTCGTCGGTCGGCTGCCCCTCCAGGTCCTTGAAGAACCCGGCCACCGCACCGGACAACGATGTCGTCCGCGGGTGCACATACAGCAGCTGCGGCTCGGTCCACCGGACCTCGCGGCGCACCAGGCCGAACGCGTCACCGCGCACCGACCGGGCCGGACCGACCGCGATCACCGCCCGCCGCTGCGTGGGCACCACGAACAGATCCTCGTGCAGCTCACCGGGTTTCAGCGAGGGGATGGCCAGCCGGCCGACGGCCGCGCCGATCGGCAGTTCCATCCTGGACGGCAGCAGCGCCCGGGAGCCGGTGCTGGACACCACGATCCGTCCGGACGCCGGTTCGCCCACGACGACCCGCCGGGTGCGCAGGTCGATCTCGACCCGGTACCGGGCCCGCCCGATCGCGAACACGAGGGCGGCGAGCATGGCCGCCAGCAGCGCGATCCCGGCGATCGCGAACTCGATCCACCCGCCACCGAAGGCCAGCAGGAACAGCACCCCGGAGGCGCCGAGCGCGGTCCGGCCGAGCGGGGTGATGATGCCGAGCATCGGGGCCGTTGCGATGCGGGTCATCCGCGACGCTCCGGTGGCGCGACCTCCGCCAGGATCTGGCCGAGCACGTCGGCCACCGTGGTGCCGGCGAACTCCGCCTCCGCGTCCAGCAGGATGCGGTGCGCGAGCACCGGTTCGGCGAGCGCCTTGATGTCGTCCGGGGTTACGTAGTGCCGGCCGTGCGCGGCCGCCCAGGTGCGGCTCGCCCGGACCAGGGCCAGGCATCCACGAACGGACACGCCCAGGCTCGTCAGCGGCGAGGTGCGGGTCTGCTCGGCGATCTGCGCGACGTAGTCCAGCACCGACGGGTCGACGTGCACGGTGGCGGCCAGCTCGGCCATGTCGACCACCGCGGTCGGGGTGATCAGCGGGGTGATCTCCACCCGCTGGCTGCGGGTGTGCGCGGCGCCCAGGATCTCCACCATCGACGCGTGGTCGGGGTAGCCAAGCGACGTCTTGATCAGGAACCGGTCCAGCTGCGCCTCGGGCAGCCGGTAGGTGCCGGCGTGCTCGATCGGGTTCTGGGTGGCGATCACCATGAACGGGTTGCCGACCGAGTGGGACACGCCGTCGACGGTGACCTTCGCCTCCTCCATCACCTCCAGCAGCGCCGACTGGGTCTTCGGCGATGCCCGGTTGATCTCGTCGGCCAGCACGATCGAGGCGAAGATCGGGCCCTTGTGGAACTCGAACCGCTTGGTCGCCTGGTCGTAGATGGTGACGCCGGTGACGTCGCTGGGCAGCAGGTCGGGCGTGAACTGGATCCGGGAACTGGTGCCCTGCAACGTGTCCGCCATCGCCCGGGCCAGCGAGGTCTTCCCGGTGCCGGGGTAGTCCTCGAGCAGCAGGTGCCCCTCGGACAGCAGGCAGGTGACGGCCAGACCGATCGGCCGCGGCTTGCCCTTGACGGCCACGCCGACGTTGGCGACCAGCTTGCCGAAGGTCTCGGCGAACCAGGCGGCGTGTTCCGGGGTCATGTTCATCGGTGTTCTCCTCATCCGGTGACGGTGACGCCGCCACCCCGGCAGGTGGCGAGTTCTTGCTCGGGCGTGCCGCTGTACCAGCCCCAGGTGAACAGGGCGTCCCCGCTGCCGTTGGTGACCTTCGGGCTGCCGGATCGGTTGACCACGGTGCAGGTGACCGACGTGTTCGGCGGGAAGTTCCGCACCTGCACGTCGATGAACTTGCAGTTGGGTCCGTGGCAGGTCTGCGATCCCGGGCTGGTGCCGATGTGGCCGGTGGCGTCGCCGCGGAAGATCCGGGTGACGGTCGGCTCCGGCCGCGGGCAGGCGTTGGACCGACCGGAGGCCGACGCACCGTTCTGCGCGGTGTGGCCCGCGCTGTCCCGGGCCTGCACGTCGATGTTGTGCGCCTCCGCGCAGGCGTTGCCCACGACCGTGGTGCCACCGCCGTTCGACCATTCCGACCAGCCGCCGCCGTCGATCCGGTACCGGGTCTGCATCGGACCGCGGCCGTTGTTCGCGGGCGCGTCCCAGTTGAAACGCACCGCAGTCTGGCTGCTGTCGGTGTGCGCCGCGGTCGGTGCACCGACGGGTCCGTAGGCGCTCGCCTTCTTCGAGTCGCCGCCCCCGTTGCTGCAGGAGTTGCCGACGCAGGCCTGCGCGGTGAAGGTGTAGTCCGTGCCGTTCTCGCCGACGGTCACCGTCTGGGTGGCGCCGCCGCTGCCGACCTGGCTGCCGTTGGCGAAGATCCGGTACTCGGTGATGGCGCCGCCGGCGATCGAGGTCGGCTCGGCCGTCACCCTGATCTGCCGGTTGTCGCCGGTGGCCTCCGCGCCGGTCACGTCGGCCGCGTCCGGACTGGTGGTCAGCGACGCCGAACCGGAAGGGTCCGAATCGCCCACGTGATTGCGGCTGACCACGGAGACCGTGTACTCCTGCCCGTCCCGCACGTTGCCGATCACGTAACCGGTGGTCGGCGCCCGCACGGTGGCGGTGCTGCCGTTCACCGTCACCAGGTACGCCTCGGCCGGATCGCCGCGCGGCTCGGCGGCCGCCCACTGCACCCCGATCGTCCGCTCCCCGCCGGCGTCCTTGCCCGCGGTCAACTGCGGCCGACCCGGCGGCTGCGTGGTGTCGCTGGGGTACAGCGAGTTGGACGCCGCCGACGTCTGACTGGTCTTCCCGGTGGTGTTGGTCGCCGACACGGTCACGTTCACCTGCACGGTCGGGTCCAGCCCGGTCAGCGTCGCGGTGGTGGTGCCCGCGGCGACCGTTTGCTGCTCACCGGTGTTGGTGGTCAGCAGGTAGCTGACGATCGCCGAGCCACGGTTGGTCGGCGCCTTCCAGGCCACCTTGATCGACCCGGGCGCGGCCCAGGTCGCGCTCGGCGCCGCCGGGGTGTCCGGCTCGACGTCCGGAGTGATCTCGGCGGACGGTGCCGAGCGGGGCCCCTCGCCCTCACCGTTGGTGGCCGACACCTCGAACGTGTAGGTCCGTCCGGGGGTCAGCGGGCCGACCGCGCAGTGCCCCGCGTCGCCGGCGCAGTTGGTGGACCCGCCGTTCCAGTACACGGTGAACGAGCTGATCGCCGGGCGGGTCAGGGCCGGCGCACGCCAGGCCACATCCACACTGTCCGGCTGACCCAGCGAGGTGGCCACCACGGCGGTCGGCGCCTCCGGCTCGGCCAGCGGAATGACGGTCAGGGTGCCCTGCACCTGGCGGTCGGCGTCCCCGGTGGCGTCGGCGACGGTGAAGGACACGGTGAACTGGTCGAGCACCCCGGCCGGTGGGGTGACGCTCACCGATCCGCCGGAGATCTGCACCGGCGTCCCGTTGGACGCGGTGGCCGCGACGATGGTCAGCGGCGTGTCCGGGAACGGGTTGTAGGCGCCGTCGAGCACGTTGACGGTGACCGGCTCGCCGGCGGAGGCCTCCACCTGGCGGTTGGCCTGAACACCGGGCAGCGCCGCGGTGGACCCGACGACGCCGACCGCGATCGACCCGGTCACCGTGTTGGCGCCGTCGGAGACCGTGACAGTGGCCGTCGAGGTCGTGCCGCGCTCGGCGGACGGGTCGGCGGTGACCGTCAACACCGAGCCGTCCAACGACCCGGACAGCCCGCCGGACAGCCCGGAGGGACCCGAGAACGTCAGCGCCGCCGCCTGGTCGGCGTTGGCGGTGCCGACAAGGCCGGCCAGGTCCTGGGTGGCGGACGAGCCCTTCTCCACGCTCATCGAGGCGCCGCTGAACGTCGGTGGCGGGATGACCACCGGAATGATCTCGACCGGGATGGGGATGAACACCGGGTCCGACGTGCCGTCGGAGACCTGCGCGTTGATCACCGCGGCGCCGCCCGCCTCCTCCGGCACCGAGTACCGCAGGCTCGCATCGTCCAGCCGCTGCACGGTGCCCTGGCTGGCGTTCATCTGGGCCCCGGCGGGCACCTGCGCCGTGCGGCCGGCGTCGACCGCGACGTAGTCCCGGACCGGCACGGTGGCGGTCTGGCCGGCGGTGATGGTGAACGGCTCGACGTCGCCGCGGGCCTGCGGCGGCGCGGCCGGCTGGGTCTGCTCCTGGTTCTGCTGCGCCGCCGGCGGGGCCAGCTCGGCGCGAGAGGGAACCACCACGAACGCGGTGGCGGAGTCGTCGTCCAGGTTGGTCACCGAGTAGGCGACGACCTGCCGCTTGTCGGTGACCGGCACGGTCACCGACCG
>JBIOVW010000332.1:0-6736 GCA_044867945.1 Nakamurella sp.
TCGACCGGCGCGGCCACGTCCGGACCAACGGCAACGCGCTGATGACCCAGATGATCGCCACCGCACGGACTCTCGGCATTTCGCTGTGGACGGAGGCACCCGTGACCCGGCTCCTTCAGGACGCCGACGGCACGGTGACCGGCGCCGCGGTCGGCGGCCGGCACCAGGCCGAGCTGCACGCCCGGGTTGCCGTGGTCCTCGCCGCCGGCGGCTTCGGTGGCAACAGAGCGATGCGGCAGCGGACCTTCCCGCACGACCCCAACGGCAACAACCACCGCACGCCCACCCAGGGGCACACCGGCGACAGCGTCACGCTGGCCGAGGCCGCCGGCGGCGTGCTCGACGACAGCACGAACAACCCGGCCGCCTGGGCGCCGGTCACCGCCTGGCGCAGCCTGCGCGGCCAGGACCGGCTGTTCCCGCACCTGCGGGCGTTCGGGCTGCCCGGACTCATCGCGGTCAACCGGCAGGGCAAGCGGTTCGGCAACGAGTCACTGTCCTATCACGACTTCGGCCGCGCCATGATCGCCGACAGCAAGGGCGAGACCGACATGTATGCCTGGATCGTCGCCGACCGCAGCGCCATGGCCCGGTACGGGATCGGTTACGCCAAGCCGTCTCCCGTGCCCACCTGGTACTACAAGAAGGTCGGCTACCTGGTGCAGGCCCCGACGCTGGAGCAGCTCGCGACCAAGATCGGGGTGCCGGCGGCCGATCTGCGCGACACCGTGGACGAGTTCAACGAAGGCGCCCGGGACGGTGTCGACCCGAAGTTCGGTCGCGGCTCCAACTGGTACCACCACTTCAAGGGCGACCCGGACCACGAGCCCAACCCGAACCTGGCACCGCTGGAACGCGCCCCGTTCTACGCGGTCAAGATCCAGATGGCCGACCTGGGCACGTTCGCCGGGCTGTCCGTCAACGATGCCAGCCAGGTGCTGACCGCCGAACGTCGGGTCGTACCCGGCCTGTATGCCGTCGGCACCGCCGCCGTCAGCCCGTTCGGCGGCGGCTACCCCGGTTACGGCGCGTGCATCGGCCCGGCCATGGTGTTCGGCTACGCCGCCGGCCGGGACATCGCAGCACGTGCACACCAATCCGTCACCACCAGCAGGAGCGCATGATGATCGTCGCCCGCACCATCGAGACCGAGAAGACGGTTCTCGTCACCGAACCCGAACCGACCCTCGAACCCGGCCGCGCGATCGTCCGCGTGCACGACGTCGCCCTGTGCGGCACCGATCTGCACATCTGGGACCGCAGCTACCCGGCCGACCTGCCGGTCGTCCAGGGCCACGAGTGCTCCGGCGTGATCGAGGCCATCGACCCGGTGAACCCGGACGGGCTGCGACCTGGCGACAAGGTCACCGTCAACCCGTCCATCACCTGCGGGCAGTGCCACGCCTGCCGGCACGGCCGGTTCAACACCTGCGTGCGGATGCGGGTGATCGGCTGCTACGAGGACGGCGGCATGGCCGAGCTGATCTCGGTCGCTACCGACAAGCTGTGCCCGGTGCCGGCGAACCTGTCGCTGGAGGTCGCCGCCCTGGGCGAGCCGATGTCGATTGCCATGCAGGCCGTCAACCGCGGCCGGCCGGAGGCGGGGGAGACCGCGCTGGTCCTCGGCTGTGGACCGATCGGCGTGCTGGCCACCCTGTACCTGACCGAGTTGGGCGTCGACGTGGTCGCCGCCGACATTGATCCGAACCGGGCCGCCAGCGCCACCCTGTTCGGGGCCGTGCAAACCATGGTGGTGCCGACCGATGGCCCGTTCACCGGTCCGGACGAGGAGGTGTCGCTGGTCATCGAGGCCACCGGGGTGCCCTCGTCCATGGTCAACGCGATCCACCTGGTGTCCCACGCCGGCCGGATCGTGCAGGTCGGCATCTCTCAGCGGGACATCCCGGTGCCGATCAAGGAGCTGACCTTCAAGGAGCTGGACATCCTGGGCAGCCGCAACAGCCTGGCGTTGATCCCACAGGGGCTCGAGCTGCTGGCCCGGCACGAGAAGGCCGCCCGCTCGCTGATCACCCACCGCTTCGGAATCGCCGACGTCAACGACGCCTACGAGCTGATGCGCGCTCGCACCGAGTACGTCGGCAAGATCGTCGTCCAGCTCCCGGCCGCAACTCTCTGAAAGGAACCCAAGATGATCCGGCACGTCGCCGTCTTCAAGTTCAAGCCCACCCTCACCCCCGAGGCCCGGCAGCGATGGATGGGCGAGTTGACCGAGCTGCCAGGAAAGATCGACTTCCTGCGGTCCATATCCGTCGGCGACGACCAGTTGCACGGGCAGCGGTCATGGGACGCCGCGGTCGTCGCGGACCTCGACGGCACAGTCGCGGACGTCCCGGCCTACCTCAACCACCCGGCGCACCAGGCCATCGGGGCGCTCTCCGCTCCGCACCTCGAGCAGTTGGTGCTGGTCGACTTCGAGCTCTGATTCCCTTATCCTGTACCGACTGGTTGGTTCAGTAACAAAGTTGGTTGCCGCCGTTCGGCACAGGGTGTGGGGTAGTTTTCGTGTTCGGTTCGTACGCACAGGTGCTGCGGCGTCCAGGCGCTGTCCGATTCTCCGCCGCCGGGTTCCTGGCCCGGATGCAGATGTCGATGATCGGCCTGGGCGCCGTCCTGCTGCTGTCCGCCGAACGCGGATCCTTTGCCGTCGCGGGCGCGGTGGCCGCGGTCTACGCCCTCTCGAACGCGGTGATCGGCCCGCAGGTCAGCCGGCTGATCGACTCGTTCGGCCAATCCAAGGTCGTCCCGATCCAGCTGCTGATCCATGTGCCGACCCTGCTGGCGATGATCGCCGTCGTCCTGTGGACGTCGCTGACCTGGCCGATCTTTCTGCTTGCCTTCGTGGCGGGCGCGTCGCAGCCGATCATGGGTCCGCTGGTGCGGGCCCGCTGGTCGGTGCAGTTGCACGGCAGCCCGCTGCTGCGCACCGCGTTCGCCTGGGAGTCGCTGATCGACGAGGCCGTCTTCATCATCGGCCCGCCGGTGGTCACCATCGTCGCGCTGCAGATCAACCCGAGCGCTGGGCTCCTGCTGGCCACGATCATGCTGGTGGTCGGATCGGGGTTGCTGCTGGCGCAGCGGTCGACCGAGCCGAAGCCGACCGGCCGGCACACCGCGGCGCGGGGCAAACCGGCGATCCTGCTACCCGGTGTCGCGGCGATCGCCGCGGTCTTCGTGATGATGGGCGGCCTGTTCGGTTCCTTCGAGGTCACCACGGTGGCGTTCACCAAGGCCGCCGGGGTGCCCGGGGCGGCCGGCGTGGTGCTCGCGCTGTACGCGTTCGGGTCGCTGCTGGCCGGCCTTGTGTTCGGCGCGCTGGCCCTGCGGGCGTCGCTGCTGCGGCAATTCATGATCGCCACCGCGGTGCTCGCGGTGGTCACCGCGCCGCTGCCGTTCCTGCCGCAGGTGTGGCAGATCGCGATCGGGCTGTTCGTCGCCGGGCTGGCCTGTTCGCCGGTGCTGATCTCCGGCATGGCGTTCATCGAGCGGGTGGTGCCCGGCGGGCGGTTGACCGAGTCGATGGCCTGGGTGACGTCGGGTGTCGCGGTCGGCATCGCGGTGGCGTCCCCGCTGGCCGGGGTGATCATCGACGAGTTCGGCGCGCACGCCGCCTACTGGGTGACGTCCGGGTCCGCTCTCGGCGCGCTGCTGGTGGCGTTGGCGTTCCTGCCGTCGCTGCGGCGGGCACAGGCGGGCGCTGCGCATCCAGTGGAGCGGGTGGTCGCCGCGGGGCAACCGAGTCCGACGGTGACTTCATGACGGCCGGTGATCGGCCACCACCCTCTCGTGCGGTTTGGGCGGCGGCACCCGCAGCGGGATCCAGTAGCCCAGCCAGCCGGCGCCGAGCAGCCCGACCACGCCCATCGCGACGATGCCAACGCCGAGCGTGACCACGGCGGTCACCCCGGCGATGACGAAAGGCCCCGCCGCGTTCCCGGAATCGGAGAACACCCGCCAGATCCCCAGGAAGACCGGTCGCTGACCGGGCGGCGCGAGGTCGGCGCCCAGGGTCATCACCAGGCCGGAGCTCATCCCGTTGCCGACGCCCATGATCAGCCCGATCACCATGAGCCAGGCCGCGTTGGTGGCCAGCGGCAGCAGGATCAGCGACAGACCCAGGATGCTGACCGACGGGATGGCCACCCACATCCGGCCGAAACGGTCCATCACCTTGCCGGCCGGGTAGAACAGCAGCATGTCGACGCCGCCGGAGATGCCGAAGATCAGCGAGATCGCCGCCGCCGACAACCCGAGCTCCTGACCCCACAGCGGCAGCGCCACCTGCCGGACCGCGCGGATCGCGCTGACGGTCATCACCCCGACGCCGAGGGTGGCGAACACCGACCGCTGCTCGCGCAGCACCGATCCGAAGGATGCCCGCGGTTTGGCCGCGCCCGGGGTGGTGTCGTGCTCGATTTCCAGGTCGCCGACGAATAGCAGGATGCCCGCGGCGATCAGGGCGGCGACGATGTGCACCGCGTACGCGCCCCAGAGGCCGACCATCTGCACCGCGATAGACCCGACGAACGGGCCGATGAACAGCCCGATCCGGAAGACCCCGCCCAGGGTGGACATGGCGCGGGCCCGCAGCCGGTAGGGCACCACCTCGGTGACGTACGCCTGCCGGGCCAGCAACCAGACCGCGGTGCACATCCCGGTGAGGAAGATCGCCGCGGTGAACAACGCCAGGTGCGGCGCCAGCATGCACCCGACCAGCGCAACGACGGTGAGCAGCGCGGCGCCGATCATCGTCGGCCGCTCGCCGAAGCGGTGCACCAGGGAGCCGGCCGGGATGTCCGCGACGATCTGACCAAGTCCCGCGCTGGCCACCACAAGGGCCGCCATGGCCGGGCTCGCGCCCAGATCGGTGGCCGAGATGACGATCACCGGGGCGATCGCCCCCTGACCGACCGCGAACACCGCGGGCGGGACGAACGCGGCCGGTGCGATGTCGCGCAGCGTCACTTCACGGCGTGCGCTCTCGCCCGGCATCGGTCACCGCCCCTTCGGTATCGACCTGTTGCGTCGGGGGTGAAGCTACGCGAAGGAACGGCGGTGCCGCCGGTGGGTGCCGCGTCCCGCCCACTGAGCGGGAGCGCGTCAGGTCAGGTCAGAGGTCGGTGCCGCGCGCGGCCACTGCGGAAGACCGGTTCACCGCGGACACCACGGCCTTGAGCGACGCGGTGGTGATGGACGAGTCGATGCCCACCCCCCACACGACCTGGCCGTCGATGGCGCACTCGAGATAGGCCGCGGCCCGGGCGTCACCGCCGGCGGACAGCGCGTGCTCGACGTAATCCAGCACCCGCACGTCGTGGTCGATCGAATTCAGCGCATCGCAGAACGCTGCAACCGGGCCGTTGCCGGTGCCGGACGTCGTCATCTCCTCGCCGTTGGACACGACCGTGGCCGAGATCCGGTCGTAGACCCGGTCGCCCGCTGTGTAATCTTCTGCGTCCTCCGGTGTCTCGAACCGGGTCCGGACCAGCTTCACCGGGGAGGTCCGCTCCAGGTACTCCTCCGCGAAGTAGGACCACATGGTCTTGGCGTCGACCTCGCCGCCCTCGGCGTCGGTGTGTTCCTGCACCACCCGGGAGAACTCGATCTGCAGCCGCCGCGGCAGGTCCAGGCCGTGCTCGGTCTTCATGATGTAGGCGACGCCGCCCTTGCCGGACTGGGAGTTGACCCGGATGACCGCCTCATAGGTGCGGCCGACGTCCTTCGGGTCGATCGGCAGATAAGGCACCTGCCAGGTGAAGTCGTCCAGCGAGACCCCGGCGGCGTCGGCGTCGCGGCGCAGGTGGTCGAAGCCCTTCTTGATCGCGTCCTGGTGCGAGCCGGAGAAAGCCGTGTACACCAGGTCGCCACCGTAGGGATGGCGCTCGGGGACACCGAGCTGGTTGCAGTACTCGACGGTGCGCCGGATCTCGTCGATGTCGGAGAAGTCGATCTGCGGGTCGATGCCCTGGCTGAACAGGTTCAGCCCCAGGGTGACCAGGCAGACGTTGCCGGTGCGCTCGCCGTTGCCGAACAGGCAACCCTCGATCCGGTCGGCGCCGGCCATGTAGCCCAGCTCGGCTGCGGCCACCGCAGTGCCCCGGTCGTTGTGCGGGTGCAGGGACAGCACGATCCCGTTGCGGCGTTCCAGGTTCCGGTGCATCCACTCGATGGAGTCGGCGTACACGTTCGGGGTGGCCATCTCCACCGTGGCCGGCAGGTTGACCACCATCGGGTTCCGCTCGGTCGGTTGCCAGATCGCCGACACCGCGTTGCAGACCTCGACCGCGTACTCCAGCTCGGTGCCGGTGTAGGACTCGGGGGAGTACTCGAACCGCCAGTCGGTGTCCGGGTACTTCTCCGCCCAGCGGGCCACTTCCTCCGCGCCGTCCGTGGCGATCCGCCGGATGCCGGCCCGGTCCAGGCCGAACACCACCCGCCGCTGGAGGGTGGACGTGGAGTTGTACAGGTGCACCAGCGCCGACGGGGCGCCCTCGACGGCCTCGAACGTGCGGGCGATGAGCTCGGGGCGGGCCTGCGTCAGCACCTGGATGCGGACGTCGGACGGGACTGCGTCCTGCTCGATGATCTCGCGGACGAAGTCGAAGTCGGTCTGGCTGGCGGCCGGGAAACCGACCTCGATCTCCTTGAAACCCATCGCGACCAGCAGGGTGAACATGCGGTGCTTGCGGGCCGGGGTCATCGGGTCGATCAGCGCCTG
>JBIOVW010000333.1:0-15392 GCA_044867945.1 Nakamurella sp.
CGGCCGCCGCTGACCCCGCCGCCGGGTCCGCCGCTCCCGCCGTCGAACGGTCCGCCAAGCCGGAACTCCAACTGGCTGCAGGTCCCCCGGACCATAGCCCGATGGACCGGACTCCGGTTCAGCGCCTGGCCGCCGGCCCGGGACCAGCAGCTGAAGGAACACCAGCACATACGCCGGCACGGGCGCCCGCACCGGCACCGATGCCGGTGATGATGGCGCCGCTGCTGGGCGGCACGTCCCAATTCCGGCCGACGCCGGTTCGACCGGCCGGGCCCGAGGCGACCGCCGTGCAGCGATTTGGCCTGCCAGGCGCGTCGTCTTTGCTGGACAGCGCCAGGAAGAGTGTCGGGGGCCTCGCGAGCTCGGCCCAGGGTGCGGCGGGCGGCTTGATCGATCGAGCCCGTGGGACGGCAAGCGGCGCCCAGGGTGCGGCGGGCGGGTTGATCGATCGAGCTCGCGGATACGCGGGGAACGCGCAGGGTGCGGCGGGTGGGCTGATCGATCGAGCCCGCGGCTATGCCGACTCCGCGCAGGGTGCGGCGGGTGGGCTGGCCGATCGGGCCGGCGGGTACCTGGACACGGCGCGCGGCTACGCCGACTCGGCGCAGGGCGCGGCGGGCGGGCTGGCCGATCGAGCCGGCGGGTTGGCCGACACCGCCGGAGGACTGGCTGACACCGCCAGCGGCCGGCTGGGTTCACTGCAGAGCGGCGCGGCCGGCTATCTCGGCTCGGCTCGCAGCGACGCGGCCGGTTACCTACGTTCGGCCCAGAACGCGGCGGGTGGGTCCTTGGACGCGGCATCGGACGCAGTACGGAGCGCGACCGGTGGGGCCGCTGACCAGGCCTCCGGTCTGCTGGGCGCCGCGCAGGGCCAGGCCGGCCAGGCCCTCGGCGACGCCACCTCGGCGGTGACCGGGGCGGCCTCCGGCGTCGCGAGCCAGGCAGGCGGCGTCGTGAACGCGGCCCGGGGTGCGGTTGGGCAGGCCGTGGACACTGCCACGGACGCCGCATCCGGTGCGGCCTCCGGCATCTCCAACGCGGTCAGCGGTGCGGTGGGCGCCGCCGCCGGCGCGGCCGGGGCGGCCGCCGGCGCCGCCGATGCGCTGCCCACCAACCTCGACGAGCTGGCCCGCCGGCTGTTCGATCCACTGTCCGCCCGACTGAAGTCAGAACTGTGGCTGGACCGGGAACGGGCCGGGATGATCACCGACCTCCGCCGATGACACAGCCGCTGAGCCCGCGAACCCGAACGAGCAAGAACCAGGAGGAGATCCGATGGCCGACATGAAGGATCCCGCCGTCAGCGTCTGCTTCAGGGTCAAGATCGACGAGTTCCCGCTGGGCATGTTCAACAGCTGCGAGGGACTGGGCTGCGAGATCGTCCTCGAACAGCGCGAGGAGGGCGGCAACAACGCAATGGTCTGGCAGCTGCCCACCCGGATGAAATTCACCAACGTCAAGCTCACCAGGCCCATAGGCGAGGACAGCAAGCACCTGACCACCTGGTTCGCCAGCATGATGAGCGGCGTCAAACCGACGACGATGGTGATCTCGGCGATGACCGCGGACGAGACCGTCGTCGCCGAATGGTCGTTGCACGGCGTCATTCCCGTGCGCTGGACCGGTCCGAGCCTCAACCTCGATACCGCCAAGGTGGCCACCGAGACGCTCGAGGTCGCCCACCACGGCATCCTGCCCGGAGGTGCCTGATGGGCTCCTCGCTGTCCGGAGGCGGCGGACAGCTCACCCAGCCGTCACCGACCGGCGACAAGGCGCCGCAGAAGGTCGAGAAGGCCAAGCTGACGATGTACGAGTCGTCACCGGCCACCGGTGGGCGCAAGCTGGACGGCGAAATCGGCACCATCGAGTTCCAGTTCAACCCCAAGGAACTGACCATCGCCAAGAAGGCGAAGTGGGAGAGCAAGTCCACCAACGGGGCGAAGGCGGCGCCGCCGCCCGAGTTCAAGGGTCCCGAACCGGGCCAGCTCACCCTGGAGATGTTCTTCGACGCCACGGCCAAGCACGACGGATCGGTGGTGGAGGCGGTGGACAAGCTGTTCGCCTGCTGCAGCCCGACCGACAAGACGCACGCCAACAACAAGCCCGTCCCGCCGCTGGTCGTCTTCCAGTGGGGCGCGATCAAGAGCTTCCCGGCCTACGTCACCCAGGTCAGCGCCAAGTACACCCTGTTCACCCCCGAGGGCACCCCGATCCGCGCGCTGTGCACGGTGACCCTGCAGGAAATGCCCCAGGAGAAGGGAAAGCAGAACCCCACCTCCGGATCCATTGCCGCGCGCAGCATCCATCAGGTCGTCACCGGAGACACCTTGGCGTCCATCGCGTACCGGGAGTACGGCGACCCGACCATGTGGCGGCCGCTGGCCCACTTCAACCGGATCGACGACCCGGGCAGGGTGTCCCTGGGCAGCGTGCTCGTGCTGCCCAGCGCATCTGAATTGACAACAGCGTTGATGGAGCCGGTGCGATAGTCATGGCACCCACTTCCTCCAGCTTCCTTGTCGACATCGACGGCTCCCCGCTCGCCGCGGACGCCAAGGCACTGCTCCTGTCGGCCGTTGTCGACGACAGCCTTCGGCTGCCGGACTTCTTCCTGCTCCGCTTCCGCGACCCCGATCGACTGGTCATCACCAAGTCCGGCGCCAAGATCGGCTCGAAGGTGAAGGTGTCGGTCACCAGCGACGCCACGCCAGGACCGCAGCAACTCATCGAGGGCGAGATCACCGCGCTGGAAGCCGAGTACGACGCGACCGGCACCTACACGGTGATCCGCGGCTACGATCAGGCCAACCGGCTGCTCCGCGGCCGCCGCACCGAGTCGTACACCCAGAGCACCGCATCCGACGTCGCCACCAAGGTGGCCCAGCGGGCCGGACTGTCCATCGGCGAGGTCGAATCCACCAGCACCGTCTACGAGCACCTGTCTCAGGGCGGGGTCACCGACTGGGAGTTCCTGGACGGGTTGGCCCGGGAGATCGGATTCGAGATCGTCGTCAAGGACGGCAAGTTCGACTTCCGCAAGCCGAAGAAGGCGGACACCGCCCCCGAGGGCGGCGGGGGCCCGGAACAGCAGAACCCGCTGGTGCTCAGGTTGGGCACCGATCTGCTGCGGTTCCGATCACTGATCACAGCTGCCGAGCAGGTCAAGGAAGTGCAGGCCCGCGGCTGGGACCTGGCCCAGAAGAAGGCCTTCGTCGCCACGGCACCGGCCACGACCACCTCCGCGGTGCTGGCCGCCTACAATCCGGTCGACATCGCGAAGAAGTTCGGTGATCCGATCTATGTCGCCACCGACGTCGCGTACCGCAGCCAGGCCGAGGTGGACACCGCCGCCGCGGCCATCGCGGAGCAGATCGCCGGCGCCTTCGCCGAATTCGAGGGAGTCGCCCGCGGGAACCCGAAACTGCATGCCGGCGCGGCGATCTCGGTGGACAATGTGGGTGCGCCGTTCGACGGCAAGTACACCATTACCTCCTCCCACCACCGATACGATCCGAACACCGGCTACACCACGACATTCTCGGTCACCGGCCGGTCCGAACGCAGCCTGTACGGGCTGGCCAACGGCGGCGGTACGGCCAAACTCGGCCAGGGACCGGTGGTCGCCCAGGTCAGCGACGCCAAGGACCCCCTCGAACAGGCCCGGGTCAAGTTGACGTTCCCCTGGTTGTCCGACACCTACGTCAGCGACTGGGCCCGCACCGTCCAACCCGGCGCCGGGAAGGACCGCGGGGCCCTGGTGCTGCCCGAGGTCGGCGACGAGGTGCTGGTGCTGTTCGAGCAGGGCGACATCCGGCGCCCCTACGTGCTCGGCGGCCTGTACAACGGGGTGGACACCGCACCGAAGGGCACACCCGACCTGATCGACGGCAGCTCAGGAGCGATCAACCGGCGCTCGTTCGTCTCCCGCCGGGGCCACCGGATCGACCTGATCGATCAGGACGGCCGCACCGAGGGCATCACCCTGTCCACCACCGGCGACAAGCTGCAACTGAAGATGGACTCGGTCGGCACCAAGATCACCGTGCACAGCGACGGCAAGATCCTGATCGAGGGCAAGGGCGGCGTGATGATCGACTCCGCCAGCAGCAAGCTGGAACTCAAGGGCGGCGAGGTCTCCATCACCTCCACCGGCGGCGTCAAGATCGACGGCGGCAGCGGCGGCGTCGACGTGCAGACCAATGGGCAGCTGGCGCTCAAGGGCACCACCGCCAAGCTGGAGGGCCAGGCCAGTACCGAGGTCAAGGCCGCTGGCGTGATGACGATCCAGGGTTCCCTGGTGAAGATCAACTGACAGGGGAGTGACTCGATATGCCACCTGCCGCCCGCGTCGGGGATCCGACCGGACACCCCGGTGTGATCGGGCCGCCCGGCGTGCCCACCGTGCTGATCGCCGGGATGCCCGCGGCGACCGTCGGCACGCCGCACATCTGCTCGTTCCCGCCGCCGGCCGTGCACCCGCCCACCGCGATCGTGCCGCCGGGCTGCCCGACCGTGCTCATCGGCGGGCTGCCCGCCGCGCGGATGGGCGACCTGTCCGCGTGCGGTGCACCGATCGTCGCCGGTGCACCCACCGTGCTGATCGGAGGCTGACATGGCCGAAGTGGACTTCGTCGGCGCCGGGTGGGCATTCCCGCTGGCCACCGACGCCACCGGCGGGGTGGCACTGGTCGCCCGGGAACGGGAGATCGAGGAGGCCATCCGGCTGATCCTGGCCACGTCGCCCGGCGAGCGGCCGATGCGGCCGGAGTTCGGGTGCCGCGTGCACGAACACGTGTTCGCGCCGATCAACGCGTCCACCGCCGGGGCGATCGCCTCCGACGTCCGGTACGCGCTGGAGATGTGGGAGCCGCGGATCACCGTGCTCGACGTGCTGGTCAGCTTCGACCAGGCCGACCTCGGCACCCTCTACATCGACATCCACTACTCGATCCGGGGGGTCAACGATCCGCGGAACCTGGTGTTCCCCTTCTACGTGATCCCCGAGGAGCCCGAACCGCTGGTCATCGCACCGGCCTCGTCCGTCCCGGTGATTCCAGCGGCCCTCGCGGCCGCCGAACGAAGAGGCTGAACCATGGTGCTGCCTGCTCCCAACCTGGACGACCGGCACTTCCAGGACCTCGTCGACGACGCGAAACGCCTGGTGCAGCAGCGCTGCCCGGAGTGGACCGACCACAACGTGTCCGACCCCGGGGTCACCCTGATCGAGGCGTTCGCGCAGATGGTCGACCAACTGATCTACCGGCTCAACCGGGTCCCCGACCGGCACTACATCAAGTTCCTGGAGTTGATCGGGGTCGAGTTGCGGCCGCCGGCGGCGGCCCGCGGCAGGGTCACCTTCTGGTTGTCCGCGCCGCAGCCGCAGACGGTGGTCGTCCGACGGGAGACCGAGGTGGCCACGCCCCGCACGGATGTCGCGGATCCGGTGGTGTTCTCCACGGTCAAGGACCTGGACATCGTCCCCTGCTCGTTCGAGCGGGCCGGCGCCCTTGCGGCGGGCGGCGAGGCCGTTGACCACAGCGTCGCCCTGCGCTCCGGCGGCGAGTTCGAATGTTTCCAGAGTTCGCCGCAGCCAGGGGACTGCCTGCTGATCGGGCTGTCCAATGCGGTGCCCTCCTGCGCGATCGTCATCCGGATGGACTGCCGCGTCCGGGGTGTCGGCGTCCGGCCGGACTGGCCGCCGCTGATCTGGGAGGCCTGGACAGCCTCCGGTTGGTCGCCGTGCGACGTCGATCGGGACGACACCGGCGGCATGAACGTGGCCGGCGACGTCGTGCTGCACGTACCGGAGAACCATGAGACGTCCATCCTGGCCCGCAACCGGGCCGGCTGGATCCGCTGCCGGCTGCTGGTGCCCGAGGAGGGCCAGCCCACCTACACCGCCTCGCCGCGGATCATGTCGGTGTCCGCGTTCACCATCGGCGGCACCGCCCGGATGGTGCACGCCGCGGTGATCCGGAACGAGGATCTGGGCACCTCCGACGGCACCCCGGGGCAGCGGTTCGCGCTGCAGCGCCACCCGGTGGTGCCCTGGGAGGAGCCGGGGGTGCTGCAGGTCATCGACGACGACGGGGTGACCGAGTGGGCGCCGGTGGAGCACTTCGCCGAGGCCGCAGCCGACGACAAGGTCTTCCACATCGACTCCTTCGCCGGCGAGGTGCAGTTCGGGCCGGCGGTGCGGCAGGGTGACGGGACGCTGCGGCAGTACGGGGCGGTGCCGCCCAAGGGCGCGCACCTGCGGCTGTCGGTCTATCGCAGCGGCGGGGGGGTGCGCGGCAACATCGCCACCGGCCAGGTGCGGGTGCTCAAGACCAGCGTGCCGTACGTGGCCCGGGTGGAGAACCGTTCGCCCGCCGTCGGCGGCGCGCGGGCCGAGGACATCGAGGACGCCAAGCTGCGCGGCCCGCTGGTGCTCCGGTCCCGGGGCCGGGCCGTCACCGCCGAGGACTACGTCGAGCTCACCAAGCAGGTGGCCCCGGAGATCGCCCGGGTGCACTGCATCGGGGTGGACGGCGGTGGGGTGCGGGTGCTGGTGGTGCCGTTCGTGGCCACCGACGACGTCGGCCGGATCCGGCGGGACGATCTGGCGCCACTGTCGGAGTCGCTCACCCGGATCGCCGGCTACCTGGACGAGCGGCGGCTCGTCGGCACCCGGCTGGTCATCGAACCGCCGGAGTACCAGGGCGTCACCGCGGTGATCAGCGTGCGGGCCCGCGCCCGTTACCGGCCGGAGGACGTCCGCAAGGAGGTCCTGACCGCGGTGTACCGGTTGTTCGACCCGCTGCACGGAGGTCCCGAGGGCACCGGCTGGCCGCTGGGCCGGGCGGTGCAGGCACACGAGGTGAACGCAGCCCTGGCCCGGATCGCCGGGGTGGACATGGCCGAGGAGGTCAACGTCCAGCTGTTCCCTGCCGACGCGTCGACCGGTCGGCGGGGATCGTCGGCGCAACGGATCCCGCTGGCGCCCACCGCGTTGGTGTTCTCCTATGAGCACCAGGTCCGGGTCCGGGGGACCTGACATGAGCGAGCGAATGCGAGCGAATCATCGGACACCTCAGGTCCGCGCCCGTTGTGGAGCGACCGAGCCTGCGAGGTGCTCCAGAACGGTGGCGACCTGATGCGGGGGTTGGTGCCGGGGCTGGCCAGCCCTTACCCGCTGGGCGACACGCTGCCCGCGGTGTTCAGGGGTGACTCGTTCACCCAGCGGTGGTGCGGCGCGTTGGACGAGGTGCTGGCACCGGTCATCACCACGCTGGATTCGCTGCCCGCCTACCTGGATCCGGCGACCGCGCCCGAGGACCTGTTGCCCTGGCTGGCCGGGTGGATGGGGATCGTGCTGGACGGGCACCAGAGCGCAGAGCGGCAGCGGGAACTCGTGCAGATCGGGGTGGAACTCCTGCAGTGGCGCGGCACCGCCCGCGGCGTCCGGGCCGCCGTTCGGGCGCTGTTCGAGATCGAGCCGGAGCTGCTCGAATCGGGCGGTACCGCGCAGTCGACCCGGCCGGGCAGCGAGCTGCCCGGGGTCGACCGTCCGGAACTGCTGGTGCGGCTGCGGGTGCCGAACCCCGAGGAGTTCGACGTGCGTCGACTGGATGCGCTGGTGGAGATGGCCAAACCTGCGCACGTCCCGCACCGGGTGGAGATCAGCGGCTGAGCATGGTCGGGGACAGCTCCCGTCGGGCGACGTCGCGCAGCAGTGGGGAGACCAGCCGGAGCCGGTCGTCCGCCCGCAACCCCACAGTGACGTCGGACTCCGGCACCGCCCGGCACGCCAGCCAGATGCCTTCGGTCCGCTCGGTCGGGTCGAGGGCGGACTCGGCCACCGGCCGCTCGTGCCGCATGCACCCCTCCAGCAGACGGACCGTGCACACCCCGCACCCGCCGCGGCGGCAGCCGAACCGGATCAGGAACCCGGAGCGGACCATCGCGGCGAGCACGGTCTCGCCTGGCCGACAGGGGATCTCGGTCCCCGTCGGGAGCGCGGTGATGGTGGGCACGGCGGCGCTCAGGTCAGGACGGTGGTGAACCGCTCGTTGAGCTCGCGGTCGATGTAGAAGATGCCCTTGCCGAGCTGATCGACCGTCCAGGTGACGGTCGGCCGGTCGGGGAATGCCTCGTAGCCGCCGGCGAACACCTCGTTGCGGTTGCCGGACGGGTCGAAGAAGTAGATCGTCTCGCCCCGGGTGATGCCGTGCTGGGTGGGCCCGATGTCCACCGACACGTCGTCCATGCTGAACAGCTGGCCGGCGCGGAGCACCTCCGACCAGTCCTTCAGGCCGAAGGCGAAGTGGTGCAGCTTGCCCTGCGGCCCGTCGATGAGCGCGATGTCGTGCGGGCGCATCCCGGTGGACAGCCAGGTCCCGATGTAGTCGGCGTCGTCCTCCAGTGACGTCGCGACCCGCTCCACCGCGTAGAAGTCGAACACCTCCCGGAAGAGGCGGTCCATCAGGTTGACGTCGGAGGTGGTGATCAGCAGGTGGTCGATGTGCGGGGCCCCGACGCCGAGCAGGTGCCGCGGGAACACCTCCGGGTTGACCGAGCCGACCTCGGTGCCGACCAGCGTCATGTCGTGGTACAGCTCCAGCACGTGCTCGGACGGCAGGAAGATCCGCACTCCGTCGGACACCTCGGGGTTCTCGCCCTTGCTCATCCGCTGGGTGATGCAGCCGAAGTTGGCGGCCCGCTTCTCGTAGATGTCCAGGTCCTCGGGCTTGGCGACCTTGTAGCCCATCTTGGTCAGCCCGACGCCGCCCTGCTCCAGGACCAGCGAGTGGTGGTCCCACTCGTCCCAACCCTTGAAATAGGCGCGGCCGGGTTCCTCACGCATCGGCTTGAGTCCCAACGTGTACCCGTAGTGACGCTTGGCCTCCTCGAGATCGGTGACCTTCGCGTGCACGTAACCCAGACGCATGACACCCATTGCGTTCTCCTTGATCGTCGGTGACCGGAATGAAATCGATGGCGTACGGTAGGCCGCACCGGGGCCCGCCGACGATCCGCGCAGCGCGGTGTTCGTCCGGAATGCGCGACGGCTTTCGGATCAAGCCCGGCTCGACGGGAGGTTGGGGTGCCCGACGAGCCCGCCACCCCCTGGTCCGGCCCCGAGCCCGCCGACTGGGCCGATGCGCAGCGGCTCGTCTCGCGGGAGTACTTCCCGCACGTGTTGCGGCCGCTGCGTGCCGGTACGCTCCCGCACCTGCGGTTCCGCACGATAGTGCTCGGCCCGCTGACTGTCGCGCACATCGACTGGGGCGCCGACGTTTCGGTGGCCACCGAGCACGCCGGCGCCTACGGCATCAACGTGCCGGTGTCCGGGCAGATGGAAGCCACCCTCGACGGCGACCACGCCGACGTCGAACCGGGGCACGCCACCGTCCACCCGCCGGACACCCCGACGATGATCCGCCGGTGGACCGCCGACTGCGCGAACCTCGGCGTCAAGATCGACCAGGCGTACCTGGACCGGGAGCTGGTCCGGGTGTTCGGCAGGCCCGGGCTGCGGCTGCCGTTCCACGTCGACCTGACCTCCGCGGCCGGTCAGGGCTGGCTGGATTTCGTGCGGACGATGGCGACCCAGGTGCGGCGCAACCCCGCCGCGTATGCGAACCGGATCGCCGCCGAGCAGCTGGCGGGGTCCATCACCACCATGTTCGCGCTGGCCGCGCTGCCCGAGCAGGCGGACGAGGGTGCGCTCATGCGGCCCCGCACGGTCAATCGGGTGCTGGACGCGGTGCACGCGGATCCGGCCCGGCCGTGGACGACCGCGCAGATGGCCGAGGTGGCCGGGGTCGGCGTGCGCCGGTTGCAGGAGGGCTTCCGCGAGCACCTCGGCGTCACCCCGCGGGAGTTCCTGCGGGACGTGCGGCTGGATCGGGTCCGCGAGGAGTTGACGGCCGACGATGCCACCTCGTCGGTCACGGACGTCGCGCTGCGCTGGGGGTTCACCCACACCGGCCGGTTCGCCGCCGACTACCGGCGGCGGTTCGGCGTCAGCCCGTCGGCGGACCTCGGTCACCGGTCCCGCCGAGCCTGACGGCGGCACCTGACCGGCCTACGGTCCGATCGTGTCCAGTTCCAACTCGGCCTGCGCGGCGGCGTGATCACGCCTCGCCCGGGCCGCGGCGCTGTCGTCGCCGGCGTCCCGGTGCAGGTCGGCCAGCAACTCCCAGGCCAGGTCCTGGTACCGGTCCAGCTGGACGGACTGCCGGGCGGCGGCCACCGCCTGCCGGAGCTGACCCAGCGTCCGGTACTCCTGGGCCAGGGTGGCGGCCGCGCCGGCTGCCAGCAGACGCAGCCGCTCCCGCTCGCCGACGATGTGCTCGGCCGGCCCGTCCTCGGGCAGCAGGTCCCCGCGGTACCAGGACAGCGCGGACCCGCGGGTCGCGGCGGCCGCGGTCGTGTCGCCGCGGCCGACGGCGGCGTCGGCGTCGAGCAACCCCCGCTCGAATGCCGCCACGTCGACCACCGATCCGGCCGGCAGGGCGAGGCGGTAGGCGTCGCCGTGCCGGGCCAGCACATCGGTACCCGACAATCCTGCCTGTTCCAGCAGCTGCCGAATGCTGGACACCGCGACCTGCAACCGGCGGGTGCCGACGGCAAGGTCGGCGCCCGGCCAGAGGGCATCCACCAGGTGCTCACGATGCACATCCCGGTTCGGGGACAGCGCCAGCAGCCGCAGCAGCGCCCGCGCCCGTGGCCGCAACCCGCCCAGATCGATTGCCTGGTTGTTGATCTCGACTTCGAATCCGCCCAGGCAGCGGACCAGCGCCGTCCGGGACGCACCGCCCGGCGCGGCGACGGCCGCCCGGGGTTCCAGTTCCGGTTCCGTGCCGGGGTGCGCTGCGCCGAGCGCCCCGACCGAAGGACCCCGGCCGGCGAGCAGCGCGATCGCCTGGTCGAGCTCGCCCCCGGTCGGTGGCGGAACCGCGCCGGCGGGCGTCTCGGCCAACGCCATGGCAGCCTGGGCCAGCGCCTGCACGCCGGCGACCTGGGCGGCGCGGGCGGCGGTGGCCACCCGGACGGCCGACTCCGCGGCGCCGGGGCGACGCCGACCCGCGAGCGTGCAGGCCTGAATCGCCTGCGCCCACAGCGCGGGCACCGGCGCCTCGAGCCGGTGGAAGCGGACGGCGGCGTCGGCGAACCCGTCCGGCTCCGCGGTGGGGTCGGCCACCAGCCCGGCGACGGCTGCGGCGAGCGTCAGCAGGGCCGCGCCCCAGTCGTCGCCGGTCTCCTCGCATTCCTCGATCAGGTCCAGGCAGGCGGTGAGCCGCCAGGCCGCCGATTCGGTCGCCGCCAGGACGCATTCGCCGAGGCCGCGGGCCACTCGGGCGATCCAGGGCAGTCCGGCGAGCTCGGCGTCCAACGCGATCTGACCCAGCCGATCCGACGGGTCGCCCCCGTCGCGGCCGCGGATGAGGTCGATGACCGTCACCGCCACCTCCGCGAGCAGCCGATGCGTCGACTCGGCCGCCCGGTCGGCCAGCACGGTGTCGAGAGCCGTTCGGGCGGCGGAGAAGTCGCCGGCCAACAGGTCGATGACGCCGCGGGCCAGCCGGTTGGCGGCGAATGTCCGCGACGCCTGCTGCGCGGGCGGCCGTCCGGCCACCAGCCGCCGGGTGGCCAGCCGGATCGGAATGGACCAGTGGCGGGCCTCGCCGCGGCCGTCCACCGCCCAGCTCATGCCGTCGCCGGCCGCCCACATGGCCGCCACGGACCGTTCCCGTCGGCAGTCGTCACGAAAGTCCGGTTCATCCAGCAGGCTCTCGGCCCGCCTGAACCCGTCGGCCGCCGCCGACAGGGCACCCTCCCGCACCCGCCGCCGGGCCTGCGCCAGGGACAGCCAGGGGTCGTGCTCCACCACCGCCGGCGGCAACAGCAGGTCGGTCCCGGCGGCCCCGGCGTCCGGCCCGGTCCCACGCAGCTGCAACAGCCGGCCGACCGCACCCCAGTCCTCGGCCCGGGCGTGGGCGCGGACCGCGCCGCGCAGATCGCCGACGGACTCCAGCAGCGCGGCGCTGCGCGAGTACCACTCCCGCGCGCCCGCGGTTCCGTACTCCTGGATCAGCGCCCATTCCAGATGGGTGCGCAGCACCTCGTGGTAGCGGAAGGTCTGGCCGTCGTCGTCGGACGAGGTGAACAGCTGCCGATGTTCCAGTTCGTCGAGGATGCCCGAGCTGCCGGTGATGCCGAGCAGCGCGTCACACAACGGTCCGGTCAGGGTGCCCAGGGTGCAGGTCCGCAGCAGGAAGTGCCGACGCTCCTCCGGCAACTCGGCGAGCACGTTGCGGGCCAGGTAGGAGCGGATCAACCTGGATCTGCCGCCCAGGTCGTCGACCGCCCGGCCCCGGTCGACGGCACTGCGTCCGGAGGTGGCCAGGTGGAACAGCTGCAGCCCGGCCGCCCAGCCGCCGGTGCGCCGGGTGAGCGCGGCGGCCGACTCGGGCGACAGCGGCTCCCGGAACACCGACAGGAAGAGTTCCTCGACCTCCCAAGAGCGGAAACGCAGGTCGTCGCTGGTGATCTCGCGTAGCTGTCCGGATACCCGCAGCCGCGGGATGTTCATCTCCGGTGGTCGGCGGGAACCGATCAGCACCCGCAGGTGTGGCGGCCGCAACTGGACGAACTGCTCCAGCGCGCGTTCGGCGGCCGAACCCGCGATCTCGTGCACGTCGTCGAAGACGACCAGCGCGGGGGCGCTGGGCAGCGTGTCAAGGGCCTCGAGCAGGTCGGTGACGCCGGCGTCCTGTCCGTCGCCGTCCGGGTTCCGGTCGAGCGTCAGCCGCAGCGCCCGGAGCAGGTGCGCGACGAAGCCGGGCTCGGCGACGTCGTCTGCGGTGACCCGGTACCAGGCCACCGGTAGTCCGACCGCCTCCGCCGCGGCGGCGACCTGCGCCAGCAGCGTCGTCTTGCCCGATCCCGGTGGAGCGACCACCAGGTCGAGCCGGGTCGCCGCCGGCGCCAGCAACACTTCCTCGAGCCGGCGCCGGGCCAGTCCGCCCGGTTCCGGTCGGCGGAGCTTCTCGGTGAGTACGACGGGTCTGCTCACGCTGCGACCGGATCAGGGCAGGGGGGAACGCGCACGGCCATGCCGGATCCGATCGACACACGCCACCACCTGCGTCAGGGCGCTTTGAACGTTTCTTGCACACCCGAAGAGCCCTGTGCGGACCCTGAGATACACCGAGGGTGAAACTACTCCGTCCAGGGTGCCATCGCGAGGCCCCACGTCCGGATCTCACAGCCGGTGACGAGGCCGTGCCGTCGGAACGGATCCTCGTCGAGCAGACGTGCCACGTGTTCGGTCGAATTTGCGCGGAAAACCAGCAGGGCACCGGCCGGCCCCTCCGGGTAGGCGCCGGCGGCCAGCACCACACCGTTGTCGAACAGCCCGCGCAGGAAGGCACGGTGAGCCGGTCGGTGCGCGGTCACCTCGTCCGGTCGGTCGGCGTAGCTGTAGTGCACGGCGTAGACGGGCATGACGCTCCCTTGGCGTTCCGACGGATCAGGCCAGCAGATCCTTCCAGATCGCCTCGTCGGTCAAGTGCTGTTCGAGGCGGTCGATCGCACCCGGCTCGGACAGCACCGTGTGATAGCCGGGTTTGATCGACGGCGCCTCCCGGATGGCGGCGAGGAACGCAGCACGCTCCAGCGGGTCGCGGCGGATCGCCTCGATGAACCCGGTCTCGTCCAGCACGCGGAGCACGGTGTCGCGGCTCGGATTGTCCTGCAGCCAGGTGGTGGCGATTGTCGCCACGCCGACCTGCTCGCCGTGCATCCGGGGCCGGGCGGCCAGCTGGTCGTAGGCGTGCGAGATCAGATGTTCGCTGCCCGAGGCCGGTCGGGACGATCCGGCGACCTCCATGGACACCCCGCTCATCACCAGGGCTCCGCAGACCAGCTGCAGGAAGCCCAGGTCGTCGATCGCCTTGACCGGATGGTTGACCAGGTTCTCCACGCTCTGCAGCGCGATCATCACCGAGAAGTCGTTGATCGCCTCGCCCGTCGAGTGATATGCGAGCTTCCAGTCGGCGATGGCGCTGTACTTCGAGATCAGGTCCCCGATTCCGGAGCGGGTGAACCGGGGCGGGCAGCCGGCAATCACCGTCGTGTCGATGACGACGCCGAACGGGATCGCTGCCTTGGCGCTGACCCGGTGCCCGTCCACCCGCAGACTGGCGCCGGGCGACGCGAAGCCGTCGTTGGAGATCGCGGTGGGCACGGCGATGACCGGCAGCTGGTTGAGGAAGCCGACGTACTTGCCGGCGTCCACCGCCACCCCGCCGCCGACGGCCACCACGGCCTGAGTGCCGCGCGGCAGGTGGAACGCGACGCCCATGATGTCGTTGACGTCGTTGCTGCCGACCACGTCCTGGCGGACCACGGTGATCTCCGAAGAGTCCAGCGAGATCCGGATGCTCTTGCCGACCAGATCCTCGATGCCCTCCCCGAAAAGCAGCGCGATCCGATCGAACCCGTTCTTGCGCAGGTACTTTCCGATTTTGAACAGGGCGTCCGGCTTGATCCGCAGGAGCGAGGGAATCCTGATGTCCATCGTCGTCAGTCCCGGGCCAGTTCGTCGGGATCGATGTCGGCGACGCTGTCGAAGACGAACGTCGGCCGGTATGGGAACCGGTTCACCGTCGCCGCGTCGGATACCCCGGACAGCACCAGGCAGGTGCGCATTCCCGCCTCGAGGCCGCCGACCACGTCGGTGTCCATCCGGTCGCCGACCATCACGCAGTCCGTCGCCGGCACTCCCAGCATCTCCCGCGCATAGATCATCATCAGCGAGTTCGGCTTCCCGACCACATACGGCTTCATGCCGGTGGCGGCCTCGATGGACGCGAGCAGCACCCCGGCGGCCGGTTCGGTGCCACCCTCGACCGGGTCGATCATGTCCGGGTTGGTCCCGATGAACCGGGCGCCGTTGTCGATCAGTTTGGCGGCCTTGCGCAGTTGGGGGAAGGCGAACCCGGAGGTCTTGCCGACGACGACGTAGTCGGGGGCGTGGTCGGTGATCGAGTAGCCGATCTTGTACAGCTCGGCCGACAGGGCGCCGCCGCCGATCACGTAGGCGGTGCCGTTGGGCCGCTGCGAGTGCAGGAACTGGGCGGTGGCCATCGCCGAGGTGATGAAGTTGGCCTCGGTCAGGCCGGAAAAGCCCAGACCCTCCAGCTTGCGCACCAGGTCCAGCGGGGTCTGCTCGGAGTTGTTGGTCAGGAACACGAAGCCGACCCCACGTTCCCGCAGCCGGTCGATGAACCCCTGGGCGCCGGGCACCGCCTGCTTGCCCCGGTAGATCACCCCGTCCATGTCGGAGATCACTCCGAGCTGGCGTGCCACCCTGTCCTCCCGGCTGCCGTCGATTCGTTGGA
>JBIOVW010000334.1:0-4654 GCA_044867945.1 Nakamurella sp.
GATGACTGACGACATGGCAAGGACCTCCGCAGGTTCCTGGTGCGCGGGTGGGGCGCGGCTCGGGCCCGGGACGGGTGGGCCACCGTCGCGGATGATCTTTCAGTGCGGCGATGAGCCTGGGCCGTAAGGCAATTGCGCCCCGGGCAGGATGTTAACGGCTCTTTTCTTTAGCAGGTTAGCTTTGCTGTCAGCTAACCGGCTAATGGTGCGATTGTGACGGTCATCACATCGAGGCGCGAGCTTCAAGCAAGACCGCAGACCAGCGCGTTGGCCCGGGCCTCCAGCGCGGCCGACGGCCCGACCGGCGCGGGATTCGATTCGATCGGCGGATGATCGGTTCGGCCGTGCGGACCGCCGCTGCCGTGGCGGTTCCCACCGGGTCCGGGCGGGCGCAGGCGGATGGCGGGCGCGGGTTGCGTCGCCGCCGGCAGGGTGCACGTCCACTGGTCGTGCGGGGGGAACACAGGCAGGGTGCCGGTGTCGGCGGTCGGGATCGTGCTGCCCTCGCAGACGTGCGGGGAATGTGCGGTGAGCGGCGCGGCGCGGGCGATCACGGACGCGACCACCCGCCCGTCGCTGTGCAGGGTCGACAGGTCCAGCGCGTGCAGCCAGCGGACGAGCGCACAGGGTGCACAGAGCAGGCAGTCGGCGGTCATCGCCAGGGTGACCGGGTCGCCCTCGCCGATCCTGATGGTGGCCACACCCTCCTCGACCCGGATGTCCTGCACGGTCAGCGCGGCGATGTCGGCGAAGGACAGTCCGGCCTTCTGCCACAGCACCAGCAGGGCGCGATCACGGCGGCCGACCCAACCGGCGGTCCAGCCGTGCGAGGGCATGGTGCGCAGGAGCGCGTCGAGGGATCGGCCGGCCGCCTGGTGGGGCGAGGGACCCGGCCCCGGGACGCGCGGAGACGGAATCGGAGGGCGAACGGCACTACCTGTCGTCGGCATGGCTTCCTCGCGGGGTCGGCACATCCGGATGGGGCCGGAACGGCGGGCCCGAATTCACAAATGTTAGCTGAACGGGAGCTAACGGCACGGTGACGAAAATGTGACCAGCGGCATCCCGGTGCCGGCGCTCACTATGTGGTGGGCCGACATCTTGTCCTCGCCGTTGGTGTCTCTGGTTGGCGTGTCTGGTCCGGCGACGCTTGAATCTTCCGCCGCGGAAGGCTCTAGCGTCGGTCGGATGGAGCAGATCGATCAGCAGGGGGTCGACGGGACCGTGCGAATCGGTGACCTCGCCCGTCGGACGGGTCTGACCGTGCGCACCCTGCGCTACTACGAAGAGATCGGCCTGCTGCCGCAATCGCCACGCGGTCCGGGTGGTCACCGGGTGTACCGGGAGGCGGACGTGCGCCTGGTGCTCCGCATCAGCCTGCTCCGGCACGTCGGGCTTCCGCTGGCCGAGATTCCGGCGGCGCTGGCAGCCCCCGACGATCGACTCGCCGACGCCGTCCGGGGCCATCTGGCCGTACTCGACGGCCGGCTTGCCGCCATCGGCCGGCTCCGCGAGCGGGTCCGCACCGTCAGCGAAAGCCTGCGTGCCCGACCGACGGAATCGGGACCGGACGACCGAGAACTGGTCGACGTTCTGGAGGGCCTTGGCGAAATGGATCCGGCGATAACCCAGCGACTCACGCTGCTCGTCTACGACGACCTGGAGGCGGTGCACGACCACCTGGTCGCCGTGTTCGGCTTCGGACCCGGCCGGCTGTCCCGGGACGAAGCCGGCCGGGTCGTGCACGGCGAGCTCCACGTCGGCGACGGCGTGGTCTGGCTGCACCCGAGTTCTTCCGAGTTCGGCCTGGCCTCGCCGGCGAGCCTCGGGGTCAGCACGCACTGCATGGCCGTGATCGTCGCCGACGTCGATGCCCATCACGACCGGGCGGTCGAGGCGGGCGCCCAGGTGGTCGCACCGCCACGGAACATGCCCTACGGGATGCGCGAGTACTCGGCGCGCGACCTCGAGGGCGGCCTCTGGTCGTTCATGTCACCGTTGGAGGACCCGGACATCGATCCGGGAGGAAATCCGGGAGGAAAGGAGTGAGAGATGGGCGAGATCTGGCCGTACCTGTGCACCCGTGACGCGCGGGCGGCAATCGACTGGTACGGGCGGGGCATGGGGGCCGTCGTGACCTACGAGCCGATCGTCATGGACGACGGGCGGATCGGACACGTCGAATTGTCCTTCGACGGCGCGCGGGTGATGATGTCCGACCCGTTCCCGGACATCCACGTCGACGCGCCGGCCGAGGGCCGCGGGACGGCCGTCACGCTCTACCTGACCACGAGGGACGTGGACGCTCTGGCGGCGCGGGCCGCCGCGGCAGGCGCCACCGTCGACCGCGGTCCGCAGGACAGCGACCACGGCCGTACCGCCGTGCTGCGCGACCCGTTCGGCCACCGGTGGATGCTCGGCGAACAGTGAGGAGGCTTGCCGAGCGATCCATCGACACGGTGAGCGAGGCTTGCCGAGCGAACCATCGACACGGTGAGCGAGGCCACCGCGCCTCAGGGTGAGGGGGTGCGCTCCGGATAGGCTGGCCCGCGCGCCGCGTCGGACCGGATGCGGTCGCCAGACCGCCCCGCCAGTCGAGGAGCCCGCAAGTTGATCACACGGCTGTCCACCCTGTTCCTGCGCACGCTGCGGGAGGACCCGGCCGATGCCGAGGTGCCGAGTCATCGGCTGCTCGTCCGCGCGGGCTACATCCGGCGGGCCGCGCCCGGCATCTACAGCTGGCTGCCGCTGGGCTATCGCGTGTTGCGCAACGTCGAGCGGGTCGTCCGCGAGGAAATGGACGCCATCGGGGGGCAGGAGGTGCATTTCCCGGCCCTGCTGCCGCGCGAACCCTACGAGGCCTCCGGCCGCTGGACCCAGTACGGGGACAACATCTTCCGGCTCAAGGACCGCAAGCAGGCCGACTACCTGCTCGGGCCCACGCACGAGGAGATGTTCACCCTGCTGGTGAAGGACGTCTACTCCTCGTACAAGGGCCTACCGCTGTTCCTCTACCAGATCCAGACCAAGTACCGGGACGAGGCGCGGCCCCGGGCAGGCATCCTGCGCGGCCGCGAGTTCGTCATGAAGGACTCCTATTCCTTCGACCTGGACGACGCCGGACTCGACGCCTCCTACCTGCGGCACCGCGAGGCCTACATCCGGATCTTCGATCGGCTCGGGCTGCGGTACGTGATCGTCGCGGCGATGTCCGGGGCGATGGGCGGCTCGGCGTCCGAGGAGTTCCTGGCCGACAGCATCAGCGGTGAGGACACCTACGTCCGCTCGCCCGGCGGATACGCCGCCAACGTGGAGGCGGTCACCACGCCGGTGCCCGACGCGCTGCCGATCGACGGCCTGCCCGCGGCGCACGTCGAGGACACCCCGGACACGCCGACGATCGAGACCCTGGTCGACCACAGTAACGCGGCATTCCCGCGGAGCGACCGGCCGTGGCAGGCGACCGACACGCTCAAGAACGTGCTGGTGATGCTGCGGCATCCGGACGGGTCGAGGGAGCCGCTGGCCATCGGCCTGCCCGGCGACCGGGAAGTCGATGTCAAGCGGCTGGAGGCCCAGGTCTCGCCGGCCGAGGTGGAGCCGTTCGTCGAGGACGACTTCAAGAACCACCCGCTGGTCGTCAAGGGCTATCTGGGGCCCGGCGTGCTGGGTTCGCAGGGCCCGACCGGCATCCGGTACCTGCTGGACCCGCGGGTGGTGCCGGGCACCGCGTGGGTCACCGGGGCGAACGAACCGGGCCGGCACGTGTACGACCTGGTCGCCGGACGCGACTTCACCGGCGACGGCACCGTCGAGGCCGCCGAGGTGCTGGAGGGGGATCCCGCCCCGGACGGGTCGGGCCCACTGAGCCTGGCCCGCGGCATCGAGATGGCCCACATCTTCCAGCTGGGCCGCAAGTATGCCCACGCGCTGGGCCTGCAGGTGCTCGACGAGAACGGCAAGCTGGTCACGGTCACCATGGGCTCGTACGGCATCGGGGTGTCCCGGGCGGTCGCCGCGATCGCCGAAGCGTCGTTCGACGAGAAGGGGCTGATCTGGCCGCGTTCTGTCGCCCCGGCCGACGTGCACGTGATCATGGCCGGCAAGTCGGCCGAGATCGTGGACACCGCCGAGCTGATCGCGGCCGGGCTGGGCGCCTCCGGGGTTGCGGTGATGCTGGACGACCGGAACGCCTCGGTCGGGGTCAAGTTCGCCGACGCCGAACTGCTGGGCGTGCCGACCATCTGCGTGGTCGGCCGCGGGGTCGCGAGCGGTGTCGTCGAGGTGCGGGACCGGGCGTCCGGCGAGAAGTCCGACGTGCCCCTGGCCGAGGTGGTCGAGCACCTGCGGGCCGTCGTCCGCGGCTGATCCGCCTGCCCCCGGCTGTTGATCCGCTGCCCCCCAGCTGTTGATCACGGGCTAAGGGTTACTTGGAACGGTCCACAAGAACCCTTTGCCCATGAACGACGGGTGGCCCTCACGGGCCATCCTGTGGCGACGAAAATACCGGTGGTGCTGACTTCGGGTTGTCTGACGTCGATGTTGATTAGTGCCGGCGAGCCTGGCCATGAACCGGACGCTGGAGGTCGGTCAGGGATCCCGTGGTGTTGCTTCGAGCACGTGACTGATCGTCTTTGCGGGGAGACCTCCCGCC
>JBIOVW010000335.1:0-2265 GCA_044867945.1 Nakamurella sp.
CAGGGCACCGGGCTGCTGTTGATCTACCTCTTCGTCGCCATCCCGCTGGTGATCGGGGTGGTGATCTTCACAGTCCGCCAGCTGCTGCACGAAGGTCGGCTGATCCGCTCCCGACTGGTGGACTACGTCCGGCTCGGCTGGTTGCCGGAAGGCGATCCCGCGGCGTTGGCCCGGCTTCGTACCCGGGGCCGGGCACTGTGGCAGGCGATCTTCCTCGGCCCCGAGGTGCTGCTCGCCACGGCCCGGTTCCAGAGATCGGCCACGGAGCTGGCGTACCTGCGTGACGCCATGGCACGTGGCATCGTCGACAACGCAGGCCTGGAGCGGGAGAAGCTGCTGCTGCACAAGGTCCACGGGCTGCGTGGTCTGGCGGTGGTGCTGCCGGGAGCCCGGGCGGCGTACCCGTCATTGCGGCGGCGCCCGTCGGTCGAGGCGATCTCGTCCTACCCACCGCCCAGCTTCCCCGGGCCGGCCGGTCTGGGCGGGAACTACCCGGCGCCCTCGGCACAGGCCCACCCGGCCGCATCACCGTTGGGGCAGACTGCTACCCAGTACTCCGAGGTCGACCCCACCTGGAAGCCGCCCGGCCAGTGAGCTGATCGGACCCGTGTGAACCGGCCGTGGGACGGTTCAAACCTGCGACGGTCGAACAGGAGGCGCGATGGCGGGTCCGGAACGTGGCCTGGAGACGGCGCTGGTTGCTCTGCGCGATGCGCTGACCGCTGTCCGACTCCCGTTGCAGCTGCCCGGTTCGGCCGAGCAGCGCCTCGCCGCCACCGACCTGGTGAAGCAGCTCGACGACTACGTCCTGCCCCGGTTGGCCACCATCGACGCCCCGTTGCTGGCCGTCGTCGGCGGGTCCACCGGGGCCGGGAAGTCGACGCTGGTCAACTCGCTGGTGGGGCGCCGGGTCTCCGCGCCGGGCGTCATCCGGCCGACCACCAGGGCTCCGGTGCTGGTGCACCACTCGGCAGACGCTCACTGGTTCACCGGATCCCGAGTGCTCCCCGGACTGGCGCGGTCAACGGGCGCCACGAACGACGCACGTTCGCTGCGGCTGGTCGCCGACGACGGCATCCCGCCCGGTCTGGCGATCCTGGACGCACCCGACATCGACTCCGTGGTCGCGGACAACCGCAAGCTGGCTTCCCAGCTGCTCGCCGCCGCCGACCTGTGGCTGTTCGTCACCTCCGCGGCCCGGTACGCCGACGCCGTGCCGTGGGATTTCCTGCTCTCGGCGGCTGACCGCAGCGCCGCTGTCGCGGTGGTGCTGGATCGGATCCCTCCGCGCGCGATGGGGGAGGTGCCGGCCCATCTCGGGCGGCTGATGGCCGACCGCGGGCTCGGCGGCTCGCCGCTGTTCGCCGTTCCCGAGACCGACGTCGACACCGAGGGACTGCTGCCGGTCGCGGCCATCCAGCCGATCCGGTCCTGGCTGGCCCGGCTCGCGGCGGACCAGGCAAGTCGAGCCGCCGTGGTCCATCAGACCCTGGACGGAGCGATCGCCGCCATCGTCCGGCGTGGTCCCGACGTCGCCGCCGCCGTCGACGAGCAACGCTCCACCATGGACCGGCTGCGCGCCGACGCCGACCAGTCGTACGCCGAGGCGGTGCGCACCGTCGGCGTGCAGACCGAGGACGGCACCCTGCTCCGCGGCGAGGTGCTGGCCCGGTGGCAGGAGTTCGTCGGCACCGGTGAGTTCTTCCGCGCGCTGGAGGAGCGGATCGGCCGGCTGCGCGACCGGATCACCTCGGTCTTCCGCGGCGAGCCGCCGGGCGCAGGGGACCTCAAGGTCGCGGTGAGCTCGGGATTGGAGGCCCTGCTGCACAGCGAGGCCGACGCCGCGGCCGAGCGGGCGGAGGCAGCGTGGCTGGCCAACTCGGCCGGACGTCAGTTGCTGGAACGCAGTGGACAAGATCTTGGCCGGGCGGCGCCGGACTTCGGCGATCAGGCGGCCCGGGCCATCCGGGACTGGCAGGGAGCGGTGCTCGACCTGGTGGCCGACATCGGCATGGCCAAGCGGTCCCGGGCCCGGTTCATGGCATTGGGGGTGAACGGCGTCGGGGTGGCGTTGATGATCGTCGTGTTCGCGCAGACCGGTGGCCTCACCGGGGCCGAGGTCGGCATCGCCGGCGGCACCACCGTCCTGGCGCAGCGTGTGCTGGAGGCCGTGTTCGGTGACCAGGCCGTCCGCCGGCTCGCGACGATCGCCAAGGACGAGCTGGACAACCGGGTCTCCGCGCTGATGTCGGTCGAGCTGCTGCG
>JBIOVW010000336.1:0-18064 GCA_044867945.1 Nakamurella sp.
GCGTGCCGACCGGCCACCCGTTGTAGGAGCTCGCCGCCTCGACTGCGAGTGTCCTTGCGGCGCCTGTCCTTCCGGCGAAGTGTGGATCATCGGGCAACGGCCCGCACTCGCCGGTCACCGGCGCGCGGGACGCGAAGGCCAACGAAGGGAGCGCAAGCCCGGTCACCCCGATCGTCGCCGCCGCCGCCCCGGCGCGGAACACGTTTCTCCGGGAGATTCCCGCGTGATGGTCGCACATCGACAGATCCCTTCGTTCTCCGCGGTCGGCAGACCACGCATCGGGCACGATTTGCCGAGTCCGGAACAGAACCGAGAATTCGATCGAGGCGTGACGATACCCGCCGAATTCACACTCCGCGCAGGGGCACAGCGGGCGCACAGGGCCCGCGATTATCGCTGGCTCGGCGAATCACCGGAACTGTGTCCGTTCTGTCGCATATTTGACGAAATTCACCGGCAGGGCACGGATGTATTCGTGTGCATCAATCACGTGAGGGCAAGCGGGGTCAGCCGACGATCCGGTCGCAGGGCACCGGCACGGTCCAGTCCTCGGACGGTGGCGTGGCCAGCTTGACGACGCCGTCCGGCGACGCGGCGCAGAACGCGCGGGCCGCCTCGACGGTAGCCGCCCAATCCCCGGGCAGCGGTTTCTGCGACAGCTGCCCGGCGACGCCGCCCAATAGCATGATCGTCAGCAGACCGCCGAGCGCCAGCGACGCCCACACTCGCCGGCCGGGTCGCCGCGCGACAAGCACACCCAGCGTCACCGGAATCGTCGCGACCAGGAACATCGACGCGGCCGTCGCCCACCGGACCAGCATCGGCGCCGCCAGTTGCTCAGCGGTGTACTCACTGTAGAAGAAGGCGGGATTCGAGCCGAGCACGAAGGACGCGGTCCAGCTCAGCACCGAGCCGTAGAGCAGGGCGAGGATTGCCACCCGGGCCCGCGGCGCGCCGAGCGTCACGCCGACCGCCGCCAGGCCGAGGATGAGCGCCACGCCCAGGACGCCCGGCCACCAGCCGAATCCGGTGAGGACCCGCCCCAGCCAGCCGGGCCGCCAGGTGCCCAGGGTCATGCCGGCATTGAGGATGTAGCCCTGCACGGTCGAAGCGAACGGCGGGTAGTCGGTCGCGATGGCCCGGGGCGCCAGCGCCGTGGTCAGCACCTGCGCGGCGACCCCCAGGGACCAGCCCAGGGTGACCGGCCAGACCCCCCGCCGCCGGATCACCGCCCAGGCGGCCAACGGCAGGAAGATCGCCGCCTGCGGTTCGGTCGCGGTACACAGCAGCGCGACCACGGCCAGTCCCCAGGCGGCCGCGGTCGACCGGGGGACGGCCAGCAGCACCCAGACCACCAGGTAGAGCAGGAACCAGTGCAGGTTGGCCAGATTGCCAAGGCCCTCGAAACCGGCGATCGGCACCACCACCACGATCAATCCGAGGGCGATCCGAGCCGCCGGCAGGGCCACCACAGCCCGGGCGCACACGTGGACGAGACCGGCCACCCCGCCGAGGATCAGGCAGACGACCAGGTTCACCGCGACCGCCCAGCCGGACACGGGGGCCGGCCACGCGATCAGTCCCGAGGCCAGCCGTGGCAGCAGGTGCTGGTATCCGGCGTAAGGCTCCCGGAGCAGCGCCACGCTGCCGTGGGTGAACCAGTCGCCGAAGAACGTGCGACCGTCCTCCGCGTACAGCTGGCCCAGGGTGTTCAACGGCATCCGCAGCCAGGCGATGACGCCCGCGACCGCCGCGACTGCGAGCGCGATCGGCCACTCCCGGCCGGATTCGGCCTCCCGCGCCGCCGCGGGCACCGAGTCCGCCCGACCGCCGGCCGTCACACCCCCAGGTCCGCCCGCACCATGCGGGCGACGATCTCGTCGAACCCGACCGTCGGCGCCCAGCGCAGCTGTGTGCGCGCCCGCGACGCGTCGCCGGTCAGCTCGACCGCGTCGACCGGCCGGACGAACGCCGGATCCACCCGCACGTGGCGCTCCCAGTCGTCGATGCCGGCGGCCCGGAACGCGGCGGCGACGAACTCGGCCACCGAGTGCCCGACCCCGGTGGCCACCACGAAGTCGTCGGCGACGTCGTGCCGGGCGGCCCGCACCATGGCGTCGACGTAGTCCGGCGCCCAGCCCCAGTCCCGGCGGGCGTCCAGGTTGCCAAGTGCCAGCTCGTCCTGCTCGCCGCGGGCGATCAGCGCCGCCCCCTTGGTGATCTTGCGGGTGACGAACGCCGGAGGACGTCGGGGCGACTCGTGGTTGTACAGGATCACCGTCGCCGCGTGCAGTCCACGACCCCGGTACACCCGGGCCATGTGGTGTGCGTACGCCTTGGCCGCCCCGTACGGGGTGACCGGCGCGATCGGGGTCGACTCGTCCTGCGGGCTGGTCGCCGGGTTGCCGAAGAGCTCGGCGCTGGACGCCTGCACCACCGCGACGCGGCGGCCGAGCCGCTCCGACAGCTCCCACGCCGACTCCAGCACCCCGGCCGCGGCCAGCCCCGACACCAGGCCGGTGGCGACCGGCTCCTGCCATGACCGGGCCACCGACGAGATGCCGGCCAGGTTGTAGATCTCGTCCGGCTCGACCTCGGTCAGCAACTGCGCCACGGCCGCGGTGTCGGTCAGGTCGGCGAGGTGCAGCCGCACCCCCGGGTACGCCGCGACCGTCGGTGCCAGCTCGGAGGCGGCCCGGACCAGGCCGTGCACCTCGGCACCCTCGGCCAGCAACTGTTCGGCCAGGTAGCCGCCGTCCTGCCCGGTGATCCCGGTGATGAACGCCTTCGGCATGCTGCGAGTACTACCGGCCGGCCAGCGCCCGCTGCTCGGCCAGGTCGGAGTCGACCATCATGGTGACCAGCTCGTCGAAGGACACCTGCGGCGTCCAGCCCAGCTTGGTGCGGGCCTTTGCGGCGTCACCGATCAGCAGGTCGACCTCGGCCGGCCGGAAGAACCGGGGGTCGACGACGACCAGCTTGGACCAGTCGTCGATGCCCACCCGGGCGAAGGCGATGTCCAGGAACTCTCGGATGGAGTGGGTCTCACCGGTGGCGACCACGTAGTCGTCGCCGGCGTCGGCCTGCAGCATCCGCCACATCGCCTCGACATAGTCGCCGGCGAAACCCCAGTCCCGCTTGGCGTCCAGGTTGCCCAGCGACACGCTCTCCTGCAGGCCCAGGGAGATCCGGGCCACCGCGCGGCTGATCTTGCGGGTGACGAACTCCGGTCCGCGGCGCGGCGACTCGTGGTTGAACAGGATGCCCGAGCTGGCGTGCATGCCGTAGGACTCGCGGTAGTTGATCGTCATGTAGTGGCCGTAGACCTTGGCCACCCCGTACGGCGACCTGGGCCACAGCAGGGTTGCCTCCGACTGCGGAACCTGCTGCACTTTGCCGAACATCTCCGACGACGACGCCTGGTAGAACCGCACCCTGCTCGTGTCGTCTCCGCTGTACAGGCGGGTGGCCTCGAGCATGTTCAGCACGCCGAGGCCAGTGACCTCGCTGGTCAGCCGCGCGTTCTCCCAGGAATAGGCGACGAAGGAGATCGCGCCCAGGTTGTAGACCTCGTCGGGCGACGCCGTGTTCATCGCGCGCATCAGGCTGGACAGGTCGGTCAGGTCGCCGGTGACGATGTGCACGCCGGGCACCTCGCGTTCGACCATCTCGCGCTTGGGGTTGTTCTGCCCCCGGACGAGGCCGAAAACCTCGTAGCCCTTGGTCAGCAGCAGCTCCGACAGATACAGGCCGTCCTGACCGGTCACTCCGGTGATGAGGGCGCGTGGCATGGAAAGCGGCTCTCCCGTCCTGTGGTCACCCATCGATGAGCGGGCGTTCCGGGGATGGTAGCGCGGTGGACCCCGGTAGTTTGTCCGGGTGACCGACGCCCCCATCGTGTCCTGCTCGCGCAACGGCGAGGACGTCGTGCTGCTGCGCGCGCTGGGCGACGTCGCGGACGGCCGCTTCCTGGAGTTCCGGGACCCCGCCGACACCGACGGTCCGCCCGCCCTGCAGGCCCTGCTGGACCGTGGCTGGATCGGCGCCGTCGGCACCGTCGCCGACCTGGCCGATCCGTCCTTCGTCGATGCCCTGCTGGCCACCACGCTCGGCACCCGCGAGCTGAACGTCGTTATGGTCGCCACCGACCTGCCGCCCGACGATCCGGCGCCGATCCTGGAGCTGGCCCGGCAGGGACCGTGGGTGCTGGTCGTCGGCGTGCACCCGGCGCACGACCGGGGGCCGTTGACGAGCGCCCTGGACTCCGCCGGCTACCGGTGCTGCCTGTACGACGGGATGTCCGCGTACTTCGTCGCCGACGGGCACGCGGCCGACCTGCGCGACGCGCTCAGCTACCCGGCGGGCGCCCGCGACCACTATCTGCCCCGGGCCGCGGCGCGGCTGCTCGATCGGGCGCGGCAGCGGGAGGCCCTTGCGCTGGAGTCGGCGCTGCGGTGGCGGGAGAAGGCCGTGCAGTCCTGGGCGGACCACAGCATGATCGGACAGGCCGACCGGGAGGAACTGATCGAATTGCGCGAGCACGCCGACCGGCTGGCCAGGGAGATCGCGATGCTGCACCGGACCCTGTCCTGGCGGGTCACCGCACCGCTGCGGAACGTGCGCCGGCTGCGGAGGGCGCCCCGATGACCGCCGCCACGAAAGTCGCGCCGGCCGGGGCCGCCCAGGACGATCCGATCGCCGCCCGGCGCGCCCTGGCCCACCGGCTGCGGGCCGTCGCCGCCGTGTTGCTCGATGCGGTGCCCGAGCACACCGAGCCCGCCGAGCGGGATGCCGCGGCGGTCCTGTCGGCGCTGGCCGCCGGCCTGGTCGCCGATCCGAGCAACGAGCGGATCTGGCTGGCCGTCGCCGGGATCGCGGCCGCGCTCCCCACCCGGGACGAGGTCGACCGGGTCCGCCGCCGGATCGAACTGTCCGACCCCGAGCAGGCGGCCGTCGTTCTCCTCGACCATGGCATGTCGGCGGTCACCGCGACCGGATCCCCGCTGGCCGAGGTGACCGTGACTTCCGGCCGGGTGCTGGTGGACGTCGACTTCACCGCACGGCACGACCTGCACACCGGCATCCAGCGGGTGGTCCGGCAGACGGTGCCGTTGTGGCACACCGACCACGACATCCTGCCGGTGGCCTGGACCGCCGGCCGGGGCGCGCTGCGCCCGCTCGACCCCGTCGAGTCGGCGCGCATCCACCGGTGGTCGGCGCACCGACGCACCGACGGCGGCCTGGACGAACCGGACCGGATCACCGACGTGGATGACCAGGTGATGATCCCGTGGCGGTGCGTGATCGTGTTGCCCGAGGTGCCGCAGATGGACGTCACCCCGCGGATCGCGGCGATCGGGGCCTGCTCGAACAACCGGATCGTCGCCATCGGTCACGACGCGATCCCGCTGCTGTCCGCCGACACGGTGGACCTGGAGGAGCCGACGAAGTTCATGACGTATCTGGCGGCGCTCAAGTTCGCCGACCGGATCGCCGGGGTCAGCCGCTCGTCGGCGGCGGAGTTCGCCTCCTACGGCGCGATGCTCTCGTCCCAGGGGCTGCCGTCGCCGGTCGCCGTCGCCGTCCCCCTGCCGGTGGAGTTCGCCGCCCAGGACGACGGCCCGGCGCACACTTCCTTTCCCGTGGTCTCGGCCACGCGCGACCCCTGGGACACAACCACCGACGACCCGACACGTCCGGAGGTGGTGGTGGTGGGCAGTCACGACGCCCGCAAGAACCATTTGGCGGTGGTGCACGCGGCGGAGGTGTTGTGGCAGCGGGGCGTGCGGTTCCGGCTGTCCTTCATCGGCAGTGGCGGCTCCAACGAGGAGTTCCTGCACCGGGTCAGGCAGCTGCAACACCGGGGCCGGGCCATCCGGCTGCGGACCGGACTGTCCGACGCCCAGCTGCGGCAGGCCGTGGCGCAGGCCCGGTTCACCGTCTTCCCGTCGCTGCACGAGGGCTACGGGCTCCCGGTGGCCGAATCGCTGGCACTGGGCACCCCGGTGATCACCACCTTCTACGGGTCCACCGCGGAGATCGCCGACGGTGGTGGGGCGATCACCGTGGATCCGCGGGACGACGCGTCGCTGACCGAGGCGATGCAGCAGCTGTTGACCTCCGATGGACAGATCGACCGGCTGCGCACCGAGATCGGACGGCGAAGCGAGAGGAGCTGGCAGAACTATGCCGACGAGCTATGGGACACCCTTGTTCGACCGGTTCTTCGCGACCTTGCCGGGCCGGGCGATGCTGAAGGTCACCCGACGACTGGCTGAGCGGAACCTGCAGCGCGCCGACGCCCGCAACACCGTCGCCGCCCTGGTCCGGGACATCGACCGGCACGGCGCCGCGCGTGGCCGTGCGTTGCGCGCGCGGATGGGTGTGCTGCTGGACGCGCTGGCTGCGGATCGACCGGCCGAGGAAGGCACCCGCGCACTGCTCGCCGCGCTGGAGCGGGCGCTGCAGCCGCTCGACGCGCAGCGGGCCTGGCTGATGCTGGGTGTGCTGGGCGGCCGGCTGCCCGGCGCCGACGAGGTCGTCTCCGCCGTCCGACTGGCCCGGACCGACGGCCTGGTGGCAGCGATCCGGCCGGTGATATGGGGTGGACCGCTGCCCCGCCTGCTGGACTCCGGCCCGTTCCCGGCGGTCGAGGTGATCTCCGGCGCGGTGCTGGTCGACGTCGACCACACCGCGAAGGTCAACTTCGCCACCGGCATCCAGCGGGTGACCCGGGAGGCGGTGCGCCGGTGGGCCGACCGTCAGGACATCACTTTCGTCGGCTGGCACCCTGACCGGGCCGCGTTGCGCCGGCTCACCCCGGCCGAAGCTCGCCGGGCCTGTTGGGGCGGGCCCGCGGTGGACGACCCCGAGCCCGGGCCGGTCCTCATCCCGATCAACAGCACGTACCTGCTGCCCGAACTGGCCACCGAGACGATCCGGACCGACGCGCTGCTGTCCCTCGGCCAGCACTCGACGAACCGGATGGCCGTCATCGGCTACGACATGTGCCCGATCACCGTGCCGGAGACGTGCGGCCCCGGCATGCCCGCCGCGTTCGCCCGAAACCTGGCCGCCGTGCGATACGCCGACGCGGTGGCGACCATCTCCGAGGCGGCCGCCGTCGAGTACCGCGGCTGGGCGGCGATGCTGCCGCAGATCGGCATTCCCGGCCCGCGGGTCACCGCCTGCCTGCTGCCCAACGAGGGCGCCGATTCCACCGAGACGGCGCTGGCCGCGGGCGCCGAACGGCTGCTCGTCGGCGGGCTGCCGATGGTGCTGGTGGTGGGCAGTCACGAACCGCGCAAGAACCATTTGGCCGTCCTGCACGCCGCCGAACTGTTGTGGCGGGAGGGGCACGCGTTCAGCCTGACGTTCATCGGCGGCAACTCCTGGAGCGGCGAGGAGTTCGTCGATGGCCTGCAGGCACTTCAGCTGCGCGGCCGGCCGGTCGAGTCCATCTCCGCGGCCGGCGACGAGCTGCTGTTCGCGGCGTACCGGCTGGCCCGCTTCACCGTCTTCCCGTCGTTCAACGAGGGCTTCGGCCTGCCCGTCGTCGAGTCGATCGCCTGCGGCACCCCCGTCATCACCTCCGACTTCGGGTCGATGCGGGAGATCACCGCGGACGGCGGCGCGCTGCTGGTCGACCCGCGGGACGATCACGCGGTGGCGGCGGCGATGCGCACCCTGCTCACCGACGACGCGGAACTGGAGCGGCTGGCCAAGCAGGCCGGTCAGCGTCCGACCAGAACCTGGGAGGGCTACGCGGACGACGTGTGGCGGATCCTGAACCCCGAAAGCGAGCCATCCCGATGACCACCCAGAAGGAAGCCCGCAACGAGCGGCTGGCCGCCGAACCACTGGTCCCGTCGGGACCGGTGACCGGTTTCGTCGGCGGCACCGCCGACTCGATCCGCGGCGTCTGGCGTTACCGCGAACTGCTCGATCTGCTGGTCAAGCGGGAACTCAAGAGCAGGTACAAGGACAGCGCGCTGGGCTTCGTGTGGTCGCTGGTCCGGCCGCTGACCCAGCTGCTGGTCTACTACATCGCCATCGGCAAGTTCCTCGGCGCCGAACGGTCCATCCCCGACTTCGCCATCTACATCTTCACCGGCCTGACCGCGTGGGGGCTGTTCAGCGAGATCGTCGCCGCCGGCACCGGGTCCATCGTGGCCAACGGCGGCCTGGTGAAGAAGATCTACCTGCCGCGCGAGGTGTTCCCGCTGTCGGTGATCGGCTCGGCGTTCTTCAACTTCGTGATCCAGATGGTGATCCTGGTGATCGCCGCGTTCGTCGTCAACGCGCCGCCGACCCTGGCCGGCTGGGGCTACGTCGTGCTGGGCACCGCCCTGCTGCTGATCTACGCCACCGCCGCGGCGTTCCTGCTGTCCGCGATCAACGTGTACCTGCGGGACGTGCAATATCTGGTCGAGGTGGTGCTGATGGTCGGCTTCTGGATCTCGCCGATCGTCTACGCGTGGAGTTTCGTGCACGACGCGCTGCAGTCCGAGTTCCTCAACGCCCTGTACCTGGCCAACCCGGTCACCCTCGCGGTGCTCGCCTTCCAGCGCGGGATCTGGGTCGCCGGCGCCGACCTGCCGCAGCCGACCGATCTGGGCCTGCGGATCGTGATCGCGATAGCGATCGGGCTGCCGCTGCTGTGGATCTGCCAGCGGGTGTTCGCCCGGCTGCAGAGCAATTTCGCGCAGGAGCTCTGAGCCGGCATGACAACGACCAACGGGACGGCTTCGGCCCGCAGCGGCGGCGGGGTGACCGTCGTCAAGGTCGCCGGCGCCAGCAAGCGTTTCGTCATCCGCAAGGAGAAGTCGCTCAAGGAGCGGCTGGTCAACATGGGCCGGTCGAAGGCGCACAAGGACGACTTCTGGGCGCTGCGGGACGTCGACCTGGAGATCGCCAGCGGCTCCACGGTCGGTCTCATCGGGCCCAACGGCTCGGGCAAGTCGACCCTGCTCAAACTGATCGGCGGCATTCTGCAGCCGACAGCCGGCACTGTCGAGCACCGGGGCCGGCTGGCCGCCCTGCTGGAACTCGGCGCCGGCTTCCACCCGGACCTGACCGGCCGGGAGAACGTCTACCTCAACGCGTCGATCCTGGGCCTGTCCCGCAAGCAGACCGCACAGTTCTTCGACCAGATCGTCGCGTTCTCCGGGATCGAGCAGTTCATCGACACCCAGGTGAAGTTCTACTCGTCCGGCATGTACGTGCGGCTGGCGTTCGCGGTGTCCGTGCACGTCGACCCGGACGTCCTGCTGGTCGACGAGGTGCTGGCCGTCGGCGACGAGCCGTTCCAACGCAAGTGCATGGACCGGATCCGGCAGTTCCAGCACGAGGGCCGGACCATCATCCTGGTCACCCACGGCCTGGACGCCGTCGCCGACCTGTGCGACCGGGCGGTCGTGCTCGAGCACGGCCGGATCGTCATGGACGGCGATCCGGTGGACGCGCTTCGGCACCTGCGGGCCGACTTCGAGGCCATGCGGCAGGAGGACATCGACACCCAGCGCGAGGCGGCGACGGAGGAGATCGCCCGGGCCCGGGTGACCGGGGTGTCGGTCACCGACCCCGGTGGTGAGCCGATCACCGTCATGTCCCCCGGCGCCGGGCTCATGGTCAACGTCGACGTGAACATCGACGGCGTGGTCAACGACCCGGTGCTGGGCATCAGCATCGACAGCGTGCTGGGTCAGGTCGTCTACGGCCTCAACACCCGGCTGATGGGGCTGCGACTGGAACCGATGACGGGGCGGTCCCGGCACACCTTCCGGCTCGACGACGTCCGGCTCGGGGAGGGTCAATACACGATCCACGCGGCGATCGCCCGGGACGGCGGGGTCGAGTTGAACCGGATGCTCAACGGCGCATCCCTGATGGTGCACTCGAAGGGGCAGAGCGTCGGGTTCCTGGACGTGGACACCCAGTTCCTGTCCGAGCAGCCCCGCAGCCGGGTCGAGTGACCGGGCCGTGTCGGGTGGAACGGGTCCGCGGAACGCTCCGGTAGCATCGCGGCACATGTCCGAAGCCACCCCGAAGCCGCCCCTGCGGGTCAAGGCACGCCGGCTCGCCGGCAGCGGCCTGCGCCGCAGCCCCGCCTTCCTGCAGCGGGGATTCGCCCAGGCCAGTCGCCAAGTGTTGGCCGCGCTGGAAACCACGTCGGCCGGTCAGCAGGCGGCCGCCCAGGTCGCGGCGAGCACGCCCACCCACCCGGCCGCGGACGCGTCCGTACACATCGCGCCGCCCGCCGAGCCGGTGTGGGTGACGCCGCCGGTGCCCACCCCGGACGGCCTGTCCTTCGCCGAGGTCGAGAAGGCGTTCCGTTCCTGGTCGATCGACGGCGAACCGGTCGGGCACATGGACGACTACGTCACCGACTCGCAGATGCGGTTCCTCTACACCTGGCACCTGGTCCGCGACGACAAGGGCAGCGCCCTTGAACTGGGCGCCAACCCGTACTTCACCACCTGGCTGCTGGACGAATACACCGACCTGGACCTGAGCCTGGCCAACTACTACGGCCAGCGGGGCGAATCCACCCAGACCCACTCCTGGCTGCCGCCGGGCGCGTCGGAGCGCGTCGAGGTGCAGCGGTTCAGCAGGCTGTTCAACGTCGAGGAGGACGAGTTCCCCTACCCCGACGACTCGTTCGACGTCGTGCTGTTCTGCGAGATGCTCGAGCACATGCTGATGGATCCGATGCACACGCTGCGACAGATCCACCGGGTCCTCAAGCCGGGCGGCGCACTGGTGCTGACCACCCCGAACGTGGCCAGGATCGAGAACGTGCTGCGGCTGCTGCACGGAGCCAACCTCTACGACCCCTACTCCGGCTTCGGCCCGTACGGCCGGCACAACCGCGAATACACCCGGCATGAACTGCACAGGCTGCTCGAGTTCGCCGGCTTCGACGTCGAATCCTCGATGACCGCCGACGGGCACCCCGTCGACGTCGAGCACTTCGGCCTGTACGGAGCGGCAGCTCCGCTGATCGAGTACCGCAGGAACGACCTGGGCCATTATCTGTATCTCAAGGCCCGCGCGACCCGCCCGCCCCGGGAGGGCCTGCCGAGCTTCCTGTACCGCAGCCGGCCGGAGGGCGCGATCGTCGAGTATTCGTGAGCGCAGCACCGGGCGACCCGGTTGCGGTGTCCGAGCCGGCGGCACCCGCCCCGCCGACTGCTTCCGCTCGCGCCGAATGGTGGGCGGCGACCAGGATCGCCGGCGCGATCTGGCTGATCTTCACCCTGCTGCGGTACCTCGTCGCGGCCGTCACCGAGTACATGTTCCAGCCGGACCACGGCCGGCTGGCCCAGGGCCTGGTCGGCCTGCTCAAGCTGCCGTTCACCTTCGACTCCGGCTACTACGCGGCCATCGCCCGGTACGGCTACTTCGGCGAGATCGGATCGCCGATCTGGCAGGCCTTCTTTCCCGGTTACCCCGTGGTCATGCGGGCCGTGTCGGCCGGAACCACCTTCCAGGTGACCGACGGCCGGCTCATGGTGGCCGGCTCGTTCATCAGCGCGGTCTGCTCGCTGGTCGCCACCGTGGTGGTGTATCGGCTGGCGGCGGCGACCGGGGAGCGGCGGGCCGGGACGTGCGCGGCGCTGCTGCTGATGCTGTGGCCGACCGCCACGTTCCTGACCGCGGCCTATTCGGAGTCGTTGTACCTGGCGCTGGCCGTCGGCGCCTGGTGGAACGCGCTCAAGGGCCGCTGGTGGGTGGCCGGGCTGCTGTGCGCGTACGCCTCGTTCACCCGGATCAACGGGGTGTTCCTGGCCGTCGCGCTGCTCGTGCTGCTACTGGTCCGGGTGGCCCGCAAGGAGGAGCGGTTCCGGTTCCACAAGCTGCTCGCGGTCGCCTTTGGCATCGCGGGTGCGGCCGGCTACCTGATCTACCTGTGGATGATCACGGGCAACCCGCGGGCCTGGCAGGACGCCCAGCTCGAGGGCTGGGGCCGGCAGACCGTGTGGCCGTGGACGTCGCTGAAGAACACCCTCGACGGGCTCGTCGGCATCGACGACCCGCTGCGGCAGGCGCAGTGGGCGATCGACATCTTCGCCGTCGCGTTCTGCCTGCTGGCCGCCGGCTACATGATCTACCGCCGGTACTGGCCGGAGCTGACCCTGACCCTGATCACCGTCGGCATACTGGCCAGCAGCTTCAACTACATGTCGATCATGCGGAACACCCTGACGATCTTCCCGCTCTTCGTGATCGGCGGCGGCATCCTGGCCCGTCGGCCGGAGTGGTTCACCGCGATGGTGCTGACCCTGTCCGGGGTGTGGATGATCGCGACGACGGTGCTGTTCACGCTGACCGAGTGGGCGGGTTGAGCCCTCGCCCGGCTGGTCGGTGGGCTCCGGGCGCAGACGATAGGTTGTGCCCGTGAGTTCGGAACCGTTCGTGTCCTTCGCGCCGAACCGGGAGGACGTCGTTCTGCACCGGGCCCTGCGGGACGTGCCGGTCGGCGCCTTCCTCGACCTCGGGGTGCGTGGGCCGATGGACCGGTCGATCGGCCATGCGTTCACCCGACGCGGCTGGACCGGCGTGGCGGTGCCCGCCGGCGAACCCGTCGGCAGCATCCCGGTGTCCGACGGTGAGCTGCACTTCGTCGTGGTGGACGCTGCACCGGCCGAGCGGATCACGCTGCTGGGTCAGGTCCTGCCCGACACCGCGCGTCCGTGGGTGCTGGTGCTCCGGAACACCGCCACCGGCGCGCCGGTCCGCGCCGACGAGTCCGGCCTGACCGCGTTCGGCGCGCAGGGCTACGAGCTGTGCCTCAACGACGGCGTCTCGCTGTTCCTGGTGGACGGCACCCGCGCGACGGCCCTGCGGGAGGCCCTCTCGCTGCCCGCCAATGTGCTGGACGACGTCGTGTACCAGCGTGACCTCGCCCGGGACGACCTGCTCGCCGACCTGACCCGGCGGAACGATGAACTGACCGCCGAGCTGCATGAACTGCAGGACGCGGACCTGGCCGCGATGCTGGACTGGCGCCGGTTCGCGGTGGATGCCTGGGCCCGCGCGGCGACCGCCGGACGGACCGCCGAGGTGCGCAGCCTGCGCAACCAGATCGAGCTGAACTTCAACCACATCAAGGTCGTCGACAACGAGATCGACCGGCTGCGGGACGAGCTGGACGCCTTTCACCACACCTTCTCCTGGCGGATCACCCGGCCGTTGCGCCAGGTCAGAGGAGTCACCCGACGGGGCCGGCATTGACCCGTCCCGACACCACGGCGCCGCCGTCGAGCCTGATCGGCGCGAACGACGTCGAGCTGGCGATGGCCGCCCAGCAGGCACTCGCCGACCGGCTGGCCGCCGCCGCCGCGCACCTGCTGCCCGCTCAGGCCGCACCCCGCGGAGACGACCCGGCCGCCGACGTCGCCGATGTGCTCGAGGCGCTGGTCCGGTCGCTCGCCGAGCACCCCGTCGACGACCGCATCTGGTTGTTGCTGACCGCGGTGGCCGCCGCCTACCCGACCCGCGGCGAGGTCGATCGCACCCGCCGCAAGTTCCAGCTCCTCGGCGAACGGCAGGCCGTGCTGTCCGTGCTGGAGGACACCCTCACCGTGGCCGCCGAAGCCGGAGAGCTCGCGGCGCCAATCGACGTGCTCGCGGGGTCCGTCGTCGTCGACGTCGACCACAGTGCCAAGTACGACCTGCACACCGGCATCCAGCGCGTCTCCCGCAGCCTGCTGCCGCTGTGGACCTCGGAGCACGCCGTGGTGCCGGCCGCGTGGACCGCCCAGTCAGGGGCGCTGCGCCACCTGTACCCGGCCGAGCTCACCCGGGTGATCAACTGGTCCGGGATCGCCGGGGACCCCGACCATGATCCGGGGCAGCCGGTGAGCGAACTCGCCTCGACCCGGCTGATCGTCCCCTGGCACAGCGTGGTGGTGCTGGTGGAGGTACCGCCGAGTGCCGCCTGCGACCGGCTCGCCGCCATCGGCGACCGGTCCGGCAGCCGGCTGGTCGCGGTCGCGCACGACGCCATCCCGATCGTCTCGGCCGACATGGTGCCCAGCGAGGACACCAGCAAGTTCGTCCGGTTCCTGACTGCGGTGAAGTTCGCGTCCCGGGTGGCGGGGGTGTCGGCGTCGGCCGCCTCCGAGATCGCCGGGTACGCGGCCGCCCTGCCCACCCAGGGGTTGACCGGTCCCACCGTGATCGAGGTGCCGCTGGGGGCCCCGCGATTCATCGATGCCGAGCCCCCGCCGGCCCCATCGGAATCGGCGCTGCCCACGTGGTCGGATGCCGAGCGGACGTCCGATTCCGGCGAGCTGCCGCCGGCACCCACCGTGTTGGTGGTGGGCAGTCACGAACCGCGCAAGAACCATCTCGCCATCCTGCACAGCGCGGAAGTCCTCTGGCGGGAGGGGCTGCGGTTCTCGTTGACCTTCATCGGCGGCAGCGGCTGGGGCGACGAGTTCCCCCGGCGGGTGCGCAGGTTGCAGGGCGCGGGCCGGTCCATCCGGATCAAGCGGGCGGTCGCCGACACCGAGCTCAACGAGGCCTACCGGACCGCCCGGTTCACCGTGTTCCCGTCGCTGCACGAGGGTTTCGGCCTGCCCGTGGTGGAGTCACTGGCACACGGGACACCGGTGATCACCGCCGATTTCGGCTCGACCGCGCAGATCGGGGCCGGCGGCGGCGCCCTGCTGGTCAATCCCCGGGACGACGCCGAGCTGACCGCCGCGATGCGCACCCTGCTCACCGACGACGAGGCGCTGGCGCGGCTGCGCCGGCAGATCGCCGACCGGCCCGAACGCACTTGGCAGGATTACGCCGACGAACTCTGGGAGCGGCTGGTGGAGCCGGAACTGCTGGCCGTGCGGGCACCGGCGGAATGAGCATGCTGACCCGGCTGCGTCGCGCCGCCCCCCTGCCCGCCGACCCTGACCCGGTCGCTGCCGTGGCGTCGGCGATCGAGCAGTTGCCCGACGGGCAGCGGCGGGCGGCGATCCGGCAGCGATGCGCCGAGCTGCTCGCCGTGCTGGCCGGCCGGGAGCCTGGCGAGGGCGGCACCGCGGACCTGGTGCGCTCGTTGAGCGACGCGCTGAGCCCGCTGGACCCGGCCCGGTCCTGGCTGATGCTCGCGGTGCTCGGCGGCCGCTACCCCGACGGCCGCGCAGTGGCGGCGGTGGTGCGGGCGGCCGAACTCGACGGCACCCTGGCGGTGGTGATCGAGGCCCTGCGGGATGTGGTCACCGCGGCCCTCGACGACATCGACGAGTCCGCGGGAGGGCGCGGCCCGGCCTGGCCCGACGTCCGGGTGGTTGTCGGGCAGACCCTGGTCGACGTGCATCACACCGCCACCGCCGGTTTCGCCACCGGCATCCAGCGGGTGACCCGGGAGGTCACCCGCCGCTGGTACGAGGCACACCGGCCGACGCTGGTCGGTTGGCACCGGGACCTGTCCGGGATGCGGATGCTGACCCCCGACGAGAGCCGCCGGGCCCGCTGGGGCGGACCGGAGGCGGACGTGCCCGCCGGCGATCCGCTGGTCGTGCCGTGGCGGTGCCGGTACATCCTGCCCGAGCTGGCCGCCGAGGTGGTCCGGGCCGGGCACCTGCAGACGATGGCGCGGTACTCCGGCACCAGCCTGAACATGATCGGCTACGACCTTGTGCCGATGACCACCGCCGAGACCAGCCACGAGGGCATGGTGCCCGGCTTCGCCCGCAACCTCGCGGCGGCCCGCTACGCGCGGGTCGTCGTGCCGATCTCCGAGGGTGCGGCGGTCGAGTACCGCGGCTGGCGGGCCATGCTCGCCGGCGCGGGGTTGGCCGGCCCGCGGATCGAGGCCGTGGTGCTTCCGGCGGAGGCGCAGCCCGAGTCCGCGGAAGCCATGCGGCTGGCCCGCTCCCGCATTCCGGTGGGCCGGCTGCCGGCGGTCGTCGTGGTCGGCAGCCACGAGCCGCGCAAGAACCACCTCGCGGTCCTGCACAGTGCGGAACTCCTCTGGCGGGAGGGCCGCCGGTTCAGCCTGTGCTTCATCGGCGGGAACTCCTGGAACAGCGAGGATTTCACCCGAACGCTGGAGGATCTGCAGGCGGCGGGCCGACCGGTGGAAGCGCTGCTCGCGGTGGACGACGACCTGCTCTGGGGCGCCTACCGGGTGGCCCGGTTCACTGTGTTCCCGTCGCTCAACGAGGGCTTCGGCCTGCCGGTGGCCGAATCGCTGGCCTGCGGGACACCGGTCATCACCTCGGGTTTCGGCTCGATGAAGGAGTTTGCCGACGACGGCGGAGGGGCGCTGCTGGTCGACCCCCGGGACGACGCCTCGCTGACCGACGCGATGCGCGCGCTGCTCGTCGACGACGGCCTGCTGGCCGAACTGCAACGCCAGGCCCGCTCCCGCCCGGTTCGCACCTGGGACACCTACGCGTTCGAGACCTGGCGCGCCCTGACCGGTTCGGCCGTCGAGGAGGCCGAACCCGACCCAAAAGCGCGGTAGCACAACGCGAACGTCCACCCGAACGGGCCGCGGCCCACCCGACCCCGAAGGAACCCGCCATGGAGCGTTCGGTCGCCGACGACCTGCATGCCACCCGGGTGCTGCTGTCCGAGCAGCACGTGGTCGACACCCAACGACTCGGCTTGGCCAAGCGCTTCGTGATGCGCGGGTCACGGATGTTCACCCACCGGCTGGTCGCGGCGAACGGCCACCTGGCCGACGCGGTGCAGCTCGTCGACGACGGGCAGCGCGCGGCCCGCGCGGAGGCTCGGACCGCCCGGGACGAGACCCGCCAGGTGCGGGAGTCGGTCGACGCGCTGGCGGGCGAGGTCCGGGCGCGGGCCGACGCGCACGAGGTGTCCGTCACCGAGCTACTGCGGGCGGCCAACGCGTCGATCGCGGCCCTGGAGGCGGCGGTGCGGTCACTGCAATCGCGTCTCGCGGTGGCCGAGCACGCCGCCGCGCACCAGCGCAGCGAGCTGCAACGCGCCCGCACCCAGCTCGGCCGGCTGTCCCGGGGTGTTGACGCCGAGCATGTTGGCGCCGAGGGTGTTGGCGCCGAGGGTGTTGGCGCGGAACCGGCGTCGACCGTGGAGTGGTCGGCGGACGCGCTGGACGAGCAGGGCTACCTGGACTTCGAGGAGCGCTTCCGCGGCAGCCGGGACGAGATCCGGGCCCGGCAACGGGATGCCGTGCAGTACCTGTCCGGGCTGCAGCCGGGCCGGGGTCCGCTGCTGGACATGGCCTGCGGCCGGGGCGAGTGGCTGGACGTGCTGGGGTCCGAGGGCATCGATGCTTACGGCGTCGACTCCAATGCGGCGATGATCTCGGAGGCGGCCGCCGCCGGGCTCGACGTGCGCTGCGAGGACGCGCTTGTCCATCTGGCCAAAGTGGAAGAGTCCTCGCTGCAGGGCATCTCGGCGTTCCACTTTGTGGAACACATTCCGCTCGGAGTACTGGTGAAGATGCTCGACGACGCCCTGCTGGCCCTGCGGCCGGGTGGCATCCTGCTCTTCGAAACCCCGAACCCGACCAACCTGATGGTCGGCTCGGCGTCGTTCTATCTCGATCCGACGCATGTGCGGCCGATCCACCCGGAGTTCCTGCGGTTCCTGGTGGAGTCCCGCGGGTTCGTGGACGTGCAGATCCACTATGTGCACCCGGCCATCCCGGCGGAGACCATGATCGCCTCCGGCCCGACCGAGGGGTACCCGGACGCCCGGCTCGACCGGGTGGTGCACGCCGTCGAGGGCTTCGTCTACGGGCCCCAGGACTACGTGCTCACCGCCCGGCGGGCGGACGTCGCCGAGCCCGAGACGCTGGTCGTGCCGACCGAGGGGTGAATCCCGGTTGATCAGCCGACGGACGAGCGTCCGGGCCCGATCTCGCCACCGACGCCCATCACCGACCGCACCTCGGCGGAGAAGCCCAGCAGGTGTTGTTCGGCCGCCTGCCGGGCCCGTACTGCGTCACCGCGCACGATCGCTTCCACGACCTCGCGCTGGCTGTGCACGTGGGCCATCTCGACAGGTTGACGCCTGAGCCCGAGGTTCCAGATCCGCAATGCGAGATTGGCGTACTGGTTCAGGG
>JBIOVW010000337.1:0-4283 GCA_044867945.1 Nakamurella sp.
CTAAGGTCGCAACTTCGGGACGGACCCCAAAAGCACAGTGATCGGCATTTCCAGGTTGCCCGATATCGGTCCGTGCAGGCAAAGAGCGCGGACGGCGTCGCGTACGGCGAGGTCCCGGCACAGCATCTTTTCCATTGCACTGACCTCCGTTCGCCGCCTCGAAGTGGCTCTCCGCGTCAGCCGGACTAATTCAGGATGCCATCAGCGCCTCGGCTGGCCATTCCGGAACTGCGCGCCTCCGATCGTCCGTGACAGAATTCCACCAAGTCGATCGAGCGACGAATCGATTTTGCGCTTGGCCGTGGGCATCCGCATGACCAAGCTACGAGGTTGATGTAGGAGTCGGCCTGGGCGGGTTTCGGCGGGCCGCCCGCACCACGGAAATCAGGACCGCGCAACCCAGCCCGGCAACCAGCGAACCGGCGATCGGATAATCGAACATCATTGCTGCGACACCGACGCTGAGCACGAAGGCGCCAACCACGACCAGCAAGAACAGACGCGTCTCCGCGCGGCGCCGGTGCCCCTGCTGGGCGGTGGCCAGATCGAATTTCTGAGTGAAGTGAGCATCCTCCTCGTGCAGTGACTCTTCCATATAGTCGAGCAGTCGCCGCTCTTCGTGTGATAACACGTCTACCTCCACTTCTGGATACCGACCACGACCTGTTATTGAGGATGCGCCGCATCGGCCCCGGGGGGTGGCGGTTGGGGTTGGGGTTGGCGAGGCTGCTCAATTCGATGCCTGCGACGTTGCTCACGACTGGCATGGCTTGTTCGGCGGTTTGGATTCCCCTTCCAGCTTCCGAGCGTCGCTCGGTCGCTCAGGAGGCGGTTCATGACCTGCGCGGCGTACATCATGCGGTTGGCGCATCAGGCCCGGATCGCCGGTATCCACTCTTCCCGGAAAGGATTGCGTGCCGGAGGCCCGGTTGCTTAACCGGTTTCGGTCGGCCCGCTGCGTCAGTGCAGCGATGCAGGCGCATCCCGCGGCACATGGGCCTGGGGCGATGAAGGTCGAGATCGCCCTTCTGGTTGATCGGCCAGCTCACCCGGTCGTTGTCCGGGTCCGGCCGCTAACCCGGCTCCGGCCTGGTGGTTGTGCCGGTTGAAAAGTGAGGTGATGCCCTTCCACCAACGTCGTGACGGGACGAAGCCGCTGACGTGCAGACCGATCTCGCGAAGACGGTGCGATGGTTGGTGGGCCGCGCGGGCCTGGCGTTCCCGTGTGTGGCTCCTGATCATTTCCGCGTGCTGCTGTTGGTGGAGCCGGTACAGATCTTCGGGGTGAGGAAACATTTCAGGTAGCTCCTCAGCTCAGGGTGGGTGAATCCGCTGTTCGTGAAGGGCGCTTCAGAATCCGGCGCAGCGGCGATCGTCCACGTACTTCAGCGTGGGGAACGGCGGTGCGGGATTGCCCGGCCAGGCGCTCGTGCTCGAGGGGTTCGGCGGCGGCGGCGCGGTGCCGACGACCGCGCACACGCTGACCAGGGACGCCGCGATCAGAGTCTCGGACACGTTGCATGACTATGACCTTTCTGTGGTGTGGATACGGCCGCGTCTTGACGGACGGTCGGGCGGAACCGCCCCGTCGGGCCAGATCTTGTTCTCGGGATCGGTGGCCGCCCATCCCCCCGGGACCCGGCTGTCCGCGCCGACCCACGGGCCCAGCACCGCCAGCAGCGTGAAGAACGCGAGCACGACCAGCAGTTCCGTTTCCGGTTACCTGCGTATCGGTCCGTCCCAACGCACGCGGCGGGTCGGCCGCCCGCACGGATTCTGGGCCCCCGCAGGGCCCGTCGTCGGGAAGCTGCCCGACCACCGGTGGTCAACAGCCGCCCCCGTCACCGCCGCCGCAGCCGTCGAACCCGCCGAAGTGGCCGCCATCGAACCCTCCGATAGGCCCGTCATCGCCGAGCCGGTCGTACCCGGCGAAGACGCGGCGTCGGGCGACCAGTTCGGAGCGGTGAAGGCGTTTCGCCTTCCGCCGATCGGCCCGCGACAAGCCCGGCGACAGCCGGCGGGAGAACCCTTGTTCGTGCCGCCGATCATGCAGTGCGGCGGCACCGAGCAGCACCGCCAGCCCGCCCATCACCCACCAGATCCACATTCCGCACCTACCCCTCGATGCGATCGTCACCACCGGACCGGGGCCAGATCGCCGCCGGATTTCGTAGTCTCGACGATAGAAACGCGCAGACTCGACGGCTGCCTTCGGGCGCACACCCCGGCTGTGCCCGTGAGGACAGACAGGCCGCTCACGACGTGGTAGTCCCCAGTGGCCGTGCCCTCGACCCAACCGGAACCGGCCACCAGCGGTTCCCCGAGGGCCGGCATCGATCGCGCCGGTCGTCAGGCCTGGGCGCGTTCGACCTCGATTCATTTCTCACCCCGGCCGCTGTCGATAGGGCCCGGCCACCATGCGGGGCCGCTGAACCGGCCGCGGCTGCGGGTCGGGGGGGCGGGGAGCACACTGGTTCGGACAGCAGAATTGGCGGTCAGCAGGGTGCGGCGGAGCTGACGCTGCTTGCGACGGAGCACCGGGGAGGGGACGTGACGGATCGTCTGGACGCCATGCCACCTGCCGACGACGACGTTGATCTTGATGGTGCGCTGCGGGATCTGCACGAGATCCGGGAACAGTTCGCGGCGACCAGCGAGGTGCTCATCTCGCTGGGCCGGCTGGCCACCGACAATGATGCGGTGCTCGGCACCATCGTGGCCAGCGCCTGCCGGCTGTGTCGGGCCGACGCCGCCGTGATATACCTGAGTGACGGCGCAGAGTATCGCCTGGCGCGGTCCGCGGGACTGTCGGACGAGTTCGTCGAGTACATCGACCGGCACCCGTTGTCGGCGGACCGTGGAACCCTGGTCGGCCGGGTCGGGCTGGACCGGGTCGCTCAGCAGATCACCGACGTCCTGTCCGATCCGGATTACGGACGATTCGACTTTCAGCGGATCGCTGGGTTTCGCACGGTGCTGGGCGCGCCGATGCTGGTCGACAGCATCGTTGTCGGCGTGTTGAGTTTGTGGCGCACCGACGTGCACCCGTTCGACGACCGGGCCGCTGCCCTGATCACGACGTTCGCCGCTCAGGCGGCGATCGCCATCACCCATGTCGAACTGGTGCGCACCCTGGAGGCGCGGACGACCGAGCTGGCCCGGAAGGTGGAGCAGCTGCAGGCGTTGGGCGCGGTGATCGAGACCGTCAACTCCAGCCTGGACCTCGACGAGGTGCTCTCCACGATCGTCCGGCACGCCGTCCAGCTGTCCGAGACCGACGGCGGTTCCGTCATGGAATTCGACGACCAGCGAGCCGAGTTCGCCGTCCGCGCGACCTTCGGGACCAGCCCAGAACTGATGGACGAGCTGAGGCACACACCGATCAGGCTCACCGAATCCCTGGTCGGGCGGGCCGCCATGGCCGGCCGCGCGCTCCAGGAACCCGATTTGCGGCTGGTGCGCCGGGACCCCCATCAGGAGCGACTGTTCCGCGGCGGCTGGCTGTCGATGCTGGCCGTGCCGTTGCTCCGGGAACACCGGATCGTGGGCATCCTGGTCGTCAGACGCAAGTCGGCCGGCCGCTACTCGGACGAGACCGCCGAGATGCTGCAGTCGTTCGCCGACCAGACGGCGCTGGCCATCCTCAATGCCCGGGTGTTCCGTGAGCTGGACCGCAAGAGCCGGGAACTGGAGATCGCATCTCGGCACAAGTCCGAGTTCCTGGCCAGCATGTCGCACGAGCTGCGGACCCCGCTCAACGCGGTGATCGGATTCTCCGAGGTGCTGCTCGAGCGGATGTTCGGCGACCTCAACGAACGTCAGGACGAGTACCTGCACGACATCTTGAACTCCGGTCACCATCTGCTGGAGTTGCTCAGCGATGTCCTTGACCTGTCGAAGATCGAGGCCGGCCGGATGGAACTCGACCGTTCGACCTTCGCCGTCCGCGACGTCGTCGACGACAGCCTGGTTCAGGTTCGCGAGCGGGCGGCACAGCGGATGATCACCCTGGAGCGCGACGTCCCGCTCGAGATCGGGCAGCTGCACGCGGACCGGCGGCGGATCCGGCAGGTCATCTTGAACCTGCTGTCGAATGCGGTGAAGTTCACCCCGGTCGGTGGCCGGATCATGGTCCGGGCGACCAACGACGAGGGCCAGGTGCTCATCTCGGTCTCCGACACGGGATCGGGCATCCCGGTGCAGGACCGGGAGCGGATCTTCGAGTCGTTCCAGCAGGGTGGCCGGGGGATCGATCGTCAGGAGGGCACCGGGCTCGGGTTGAC
>JBIOVW010000338.1:0-5900 GCA_044867945.1 Nakamurella sp.
GCGTGCCGACACCGGCGGCGGCGAGATAGAGCAGCGCCGGCGAGCCGAGCCCACCCGCTCCGACCACGAGCACTTTCGCGTTCTTCATTCGCTTCTGGCCGATCATCCCGACGTCCGGGATGATCAAGTGGCGCGAGTACCGCTCCACCTCGGCCTTGGTCAACGACTCTGCCGGTTCCACCAGCGGTGGCAATGTCACTTTCTTCTCCTTGCGCGCACGGACCCACAGTCTGCTCTGTCAGCAACGGCGAACGGACGGCGAATCTTCCCAGAGCCGCCCCCGGCGTCAGCCGGCGGGCGACGGCGAGTGCGTCGGGGAGGGCGCCCCGGTCGCCTCCGGGAACGGGTACGGGTTGGCCGCGCAAACTTTGCCGTCAGCCGGGATCGTCGTCGGATCCAGCTTCGCCAGATCATCGTTCGAGGTGCTCCAGGACTGCTGCATCATGATCGGAGCGGGTGCCCCGTCGGCCGGGCACGACTGGTGCCGGTTGCCCAGTGCATGCCCCACCTCGTGGTTGATCGCGTATGCCCGGTATGCGTCGAGGTCACCGTCGTAGGACATCGCGCCGCGCGTCCAGCGGGCTTCGTTGATCATGACGCGGCTCATCCAGCCGTTGAAGCAGGACGCCTCCAGCGGGATGTCCCAGCCGCAGTTGGCGGGCGCCCGGATGGCCAACTGGCTGGTGAGCGAGATCCTGATGTCCGGGTCGCCGCTTTCGATCCTGGTGAAGCCGACCTGCCCGTCACCGATCCACGATCGCGGATCCGCCAGGGTCGCGTCGACGACCTTCGCGAACTGCTGGTCGAACTCCGCCGGCAGAGCGTCCTCCACCTCGACGGTGTAGGTCAGCGCCCGCGAACCGGTGCCCACGGTGGGTGCTTTGCCGGGGACCACGTGCCAGGTTCCGGCGCCGGCGGCGATGAAACCGGGTCCGGCCGGCAGCGCCGCGGCGGCGATGGTGCCGCCGACGTGGCCGTCCGCGTCCCGGTTGTTCGGATCGGCGACCGGCGCGGACGATGTCGCTGCGGGGGCCGCGGACGTTGCGGTCCGGTCGAGCGTCCCGCCGCCGGGCGCCGTGACGTTCGGCGATGTGCCGCCGGTGGCGGCCTCCGCCTGGGTCGGCGCCGTCGGGGTGGACCGGCCCGCGGTCTGCACCAGGACGATCAGGGTCAGCACCGCCAGCACGCAGATCGAGACCAACCGCCATGGGCTGCGGCCACCTCCCCGGCGAGACGACGCAGGCGGTCCGGCCGGCCGGCGGGACCCGGAGCGGGGCCGCGGTCGACCGGTGGCGGGTCCGGTCCGCGCCGGGGACCGACCTGCCGCCCATCGCCCGGTCGGCTCGCCGCGGCCGGCCCGGGCGGCCCCGTCCCGGCCGCGCAAAGCAGTCGAGGGCGGGGTCCGGTCGGAGGCATCGGCCGGATCGGACCGGGCGTCCGGCCCACGACGCGAGTATCCGGGGGCCGACCGGGATTTCGGGGCGGATCCGCCGGCGGTCGCCGACCACCGGGCCGTATCGCCCGCCCTTCGCGTCCGTGCGGTCTCGCTCGACTGATCGGTGGCCGGCCGGACACGCGGTCGCCTCGGCGACTCCGCATGAATCGACGGCGAGTCCCGCTCGTCCCACAGCGACGACGAGGACAGCGCCCGCCCTCCCGAGGGCGTCCGGAAGTCCGACGAACCGCCGCGCGAAGGTGGTTCGGCCGACCGGCGACCGTCGGGGTCTGTGCCCCGATCCGGCCGATCGGCCCACGATCGCCGGTCAGCGCCCGACCGCCGGGCACGGCCGCGGTCCGGAGTGGCATCCGGTGCCCCGTACCCGTCGCCGACACCGGACCGGCGGGGACGGCCGGATTCCCTCGTCACGCTACGAGGTTGCCACAGGGCACGGGATCGGCCGTGGCGGCGCGCCCGGACCGAACGTGGCCCCGCGGGCTCGGCCGGGATCGCTGTCCGTGTTCGCCGCGTCCCGCCACCGCGCCAGTATGGCCCGGGCTGTGCATTCGGGTTCCTCCATCTGCGGGACGTGACCGCAGCCGGCCAGCACGAGAAGTCGCGCATCGGGGTAGGCCGCGGCCGCCCGCCGGGCGAGCCGGACGTCCACCAGGCGGTCCCTGGTGCCCCAGATGACCAGGGTGGGGACGGCGACGCGTCCCGCGGCCGCGCGGAACACCCGGGGCCCACCGCGCAGGTACCAGCTCATCAGGCCGCGCAGGGTGCCGATCGTCGCCTCGTGGACCCAGGGCAACCGGCCCCGCCACGCATGTTCGCGGGTCGCGAGGACATAGTCGCGATCGGTGATCGCCTCCGGCCGGCCGAAGCACAGCTGACCCATCCCCATGGCCCGCGCCTTCGGCGGGATGGAGGCCAACCGCTGATAGGCCACCGCGGCCGTGCCCGGCATCAGCAGGATGCCGAGCCGTGGATCGGCACCGCGATCCGTGGTCAACCTTAGATCCGGCACGGCGGGGGCGAGCACGGTCAGCGACCGCACCAGGTGCGGCCAGCGCGCCGCCACCAGGGTGGTGATCACCCCGCCGTAGGAGTTGCCGACCAGGTGCACCGGACCGGCCGCGACTCGCTCGATGGTGGCAGCCACCACCCTGGCGTCCACGGCGGGCGAATACCTACCGCCGGGCGGCGGATCCGACCGACCGCTTCCCGGCAGATCGATGCTGTATCCGGTCGCCCGGGTCGCCAGCGCGGCCGACAACCTGGTCCAGTCGGTCGACGCGCCGCCCAGACCGTGCACGTAGAACGCCGGCGTCGGGCCGGCGGGCCCCGGCCGGACGCGCACGTTGACCCCGCCGCCCGACACGAGTTCGGTGCGGCCGGGCGGGGCCGGCTGGGACAGTCCCGGAATCTCGCCCAGCTCGCCGTCGTCCAGGGTCGCGGTGGTCCAGGCGGCGAGGTCGTCGCGCGCAGGCGGTCCGGCGACATGCCAGGACGGCGTCGATGTCATCTGCCCATGGTGCCTGGCCATCGCGGTCCGGACCCCCCGCGGTATGCCGGCGCGCTGGCCCGCCGCCGGCCGACGGCGTGCGACTGCTTGTTCACATGTCCGAATTTCATCCACATCCGTGGGAAACCCGGTGACGCAAACGCCGAGGGCGACCACGCTGGAATCGGAAACAGGGAAACAGACAGGGAACAGATTCAGAAAGGAACGGCAATGACCGGACCCACGCTGTCCGTGGACAGCACAGCGATCAGACTGGCCGCGAGGATCGTCGACGAGGCGGCTGCGGCCTTCGCCGGGTCCGGGTCGATCCATCACGCCTCCTCCCCGCTGGCCGACGGCAGCCTGGGTCACTCCGAGGCCGCCCGTGCCGTGGTGGTCGCGGCCGGGCAGCAACTCGCCCGCGCGCAACTGGCCGCCGTCCGATTGGCCGAACGCAGCCACACGATGGCGGGCGCGATGCAGACATCCGCCACCTTCTTCGAAATGGTGGACTCCGCGATCGGCGCACCCCGGTGAACGTGTCCGGCGGCTGGGTCACCCGCGCGGCGATCACCGAGGCAGCCAACCGGCTCGGTCACGGCGACCCGGTCGCGGTGGTCGACGAATTGACAATGGTCGATGTCGGTGGGCTGCGGACGTGGCACGAGCTGACCTCGACCGTCCGGGGATCGCTGTCCGACGGCGTCGAACGTCTCGGCCACGTCCTGCCGACCCTGGCCGGCGCCTGGTCGAGTCCCGCGCCAAGGGAGGCGGTGGAGCGGCATCGATCCGCGGGTCTGGCCGCCGGCGACGTCGTCGGCCGCCAGATCGATGCCGTGCTGGACACCGTCGGCACCCTGGAATCGACCCGGACATCGGCCCGGTCCGAGATGTCCCGCACCGAGCACAGCGTCCTTGCCACCGGCTGGCCACCCGGAGAGGACCTGCTGACCTGGGCGTCCGGTCACGGTCAGCTTCCGGCGGTAACGGCCGCGGTGGACGGGTTGGCCGCCGCGGTGCGCCGGCTGCGCACCCGCAACGACGCGGCGCTGCAGGCATTGGCGTCGGCGCTCCGGGCCGACCCCGCGGAGCCGGTCGAGTCCCTGCGGGCCACCATGCCGGCCGCCTTCCCGGGGGTCGTCACGCCGAACGCACCGACGGCTGCCGAGCCCGCGGCGATCGACCGGGCGAACCTGGACCGACTGGCGGCCGACCTGCGTTCCACCGACGTCAGCGTGCTCATAGCCGCCCGGGGGGTGCAGGCCGCGCTGGACAAGGCCCGTGCCGGCGGCGGCCGGGCGCAGCTGGTGGTGTACGAATCGGCCAGCGCAACCAGCCAGGGACGCGCGGCGATCAGCGTCGGGGACATCACCGGAGCGGACAACGTGGTGACGATGGCGCCCGGTGTGTCCAGCTCGCCGGCGACGATGAGCGACGGCATCGACGGTGCCCTCGCCATGCGCGACCGGTCCGAGCGGCTCGATGCGTCGAGCCGGACGGCGGTGGTCGCCTGGTACGGCTACGACGTTCCGCTGGCCGCGTTCGGCGGTTCCCCGATGCTGCCGGGGGACACACTGGAGAACTCGGTGGCCGCGGTGAACGACCTGCACGCCCGAGCGGGCGGGCAGCAACTCGTCGAGGATCTGGCGACCTTCCGACAGTGGGCCCCCGACGACGCCAGGTTCATCGGTGTCGGCTTCTCCATGGGCTCGACCACGGTGTCCGCGGCGGCGGCCCGCGGCGCCGGATTCGACGACCTGGTCCTGCTGGGTTCACCGGGTGCGAGCGTCGAGGTCGACTCCGCCGCCGACTACCCCGGCCTGTCCACGGACCACGTCTGGGTGGTCGGGCACGACCGCGATCCGGTCACCACCGGGGTCACCGACGAGCTGACCGGAATGCTGTTCGGCGGCCTTGGCCTGAACCTGCTGCAGCCGACGCCGTTCGGCCCCGACCCGGCCGACGCCGACTTCGGGGCCCGGGTGGTGGACGTCCCCTCGAACGCCCCGGACATCTCGGTGCAGATCGGCGGACCCATCGGCGCCATCGCCGGGGCGGTGGCCAACGAGGTGACCGACCTGAGGCTGCACCATCGCGAGGACAACTACCTGTCCGGCGCCTCGCTGGATGCCGTGTCCTCGATCGTGGTCGGCCGTTACGGCGACGTCCCGTTGCGTCCCGGCCGCTGATGACCGCAGCCGATGACCGTAGCCGCAGCGGTGCAGGTCCGGACCGCCCGGCCGGCCGCGTAGGGTGAGCCCGGGCGGATGGGAAGGGGCGCATGGCACCGATGACCGACGCGACCAGGGTGACGCCCCGGCTGAGCAAGTCGGCCCGACGGGCGCAACTGCTGGCCGCGGCCAAGGCCGTGTTCGTCACCCAGGGCTACCACGCGGCCGCCATGGACGACATCGCCGTGCAGGCGGGTGTCAGCAAACCCGTGCTCTACCAGCACTTTCCGTCGAAGCTCGAGCTGTACCTGGCCCTGCTGAGCGAATCCGCGGACGAGATGGTCCGCCTGGTCCGCGAAGCGCTCCGGGCGTCGACCGACAACCACGTGCGGGTGGACAACGCCGTCGCCGCCTACTTCACCTTCGTCGCGGACAACGACCAGGCCTATCGGCTGATCTTCGAGTCGGACCTGCGTGGCCAGCCCGACGTCGAGCGGATCGTCGAACGGGGCACCGACGACTGCATCTCGGCGATCACCGCGACCATCACCACCGACACCGGTGTCGACGTCGAGCGGGCACGTCTGCTCGCCTCCGGCATGGTCGGTCTCTCGCAGGTCAGCGCCCGCTACTGGATCCAGCAGTCACCGCACGTGTCCCGCGCCGAGGCGATCGAACTGCTCTCGACGCTGATGTGGCGCGGCATCTCCCGGTTCCCACGACAGGACCACGGCGCCGCGGCCGGCCCCGGCCGGCCGCAGCCGCCACACGGCGAATAGCTGAACCC
>JBIOVW010000339.1:0-2725 GCA_044867945.1 Nakamurella sp.
CCCTGATTCTCGGGTCGGGGTACCCCTACCGGTGGAACGCTTCGGCGGCCCGGATCGTTCCGCCGGGCCATCAGACGGCGCAGTGTTGAACCAGGGCTGCGTTGAACCCGGGTTGCGCATCCGACCCTGCCCTGCGCAATCCCGGTTCACCCGGCACAGGTCAAGCGCCTGACCGCCCGACGAGCCAGACTCAGGCGACGCTCAGGAACCGACCCCGGTGGAAGGCGAGCGAGTCGACGTCACCGTCGACGTGCAGGCCGATGACCTCACCGACGTACATCACGTGGTCGCCGGCCCGCACCCGCTGCCGGGTGCGGCATTCGAGGTGCGCGGCCGCTCCGGCGATCAATGGGATCCCGCCGAGTCCGACGCGGTGCGCCACCTGGTGGAAGGCGTCGGGACCGCTGGGCCGGTCGGGATGGGCGAAGTGCCGGCCCAGTTCCTCCTGGTCGGCGCCGAGGATGCTCACTCCGAAGTGCCGGCTCCGGCGCAGCGCCGCGGCGCCGCGACCCCGACGGCACAGGCACACCGCGATCATCGGCGGGTCGAGGGACAGCGAGGTGAACGAGTTGACGGTGACGCCGTGCGGCCCCCGGTCGTCCAGCGTCGTCACCACCGTCACGCCGGTGACGAACCGGCCCATGACGGCCCGGAACTCGGTCGCGCCGACGCCGCTCATCACCGTCCTCCCGACGCCGTCGCCGGCTCCCGGTCGCCGTCGACGACGAGCTGGGCGGCCCGTTCGGCGATGACCGTGGTCGGGGCGTGGGTGTTGCCCCGGGTGATGGTCGGCATGACGGACGCGTCGACCACCCGCAGTCCCTCGACGCCGTACACGGCCAGCGCCGGGTCCACCACCGCGAGATCGTCGACCCCCATCCGGCAGGTACCGACCGGATGGAACATCGTGTCGACGTTCGTCCGGACGAACCGGCCGATTTCGGCGTCGGTGGCGTCGGCCAGCGGGTGTACCGCGCGCGCCGCCCGGGCCAGCGGCTCGGTGCCCCCGATCCGCAGCGCCAGCCGCACCCCCCGGATCAGCGTGGCCAGGTCGGCGGGGTCGGTCAGGTAGCCGGGGTCGATGTGGGGGGAGGCCAGCGGGTCGGCGGACCGGAGTGAGATCCGGCCGCGGCTGCCGGGCCGCAGCAGCACCGCGCCGATGGAGTATCCGTGCTCGGTCGGCTCGACGACCCGCTCGTCCCGCAGCCCGTCCAGCAGCACCGGCGCGAACACCAGCTGCAGGTCGGGCGCGTCGAGCCCGGGACGGGACCGCACGAACCCACCGGCCTGACCGATGTTCGACGACAACGGCCCGCTGCGCCGCAGCAGGTATTCGGCGATCCGGCCCGGTCGGCGCCCGTCGAGCAGGCTGCTCGGTTCGACCGACCGCCAGCACACCGGCACCATCAGGTGGTCCTGCAGGCCACGTCCGACGCCGGGCAGGTCCGCGCGGACGGGGACGCCCACCCGACGCAGCTCCTCGGCGTCGCCGATGCCGGAGGCCAGCAGCAGGGCCGGGGTGTTCACCGCTCCCCCGCAGAGCACCACTTCGGCGGTCGCCCGGGCGTGTTCGGTGTGGCCGTGGCGCAGCCAGCGGACGCCGACCACCCGTTCGCCGCAGAACACGAGGCCGGTGACCCGGGCCCGGGTGAGCACCGTGAGGTTGGCGCGGTCGCGCGCGGGCCGCAGGTAGACGTCGGCGGCGCTGCGCCGGCGCCCCGCCTGCTGGGCGACCTGATGCGGGCCGACGCCCTCCTGGACGACCCCGTTGAGGTCGTCGTTGCGGGTCAGTCCGGCCGCGACCGCGGCGGCCAGGAAATCGCGGGTCCGCGGGGCCTGCCAACGTCCGGGTTCGGCGCCGGCCGGACCCCACAGCTGGGCCTCGGCGGTCCGGAAGTGCGGGAGCAGCGAGGCGTGGTCCCAGCCCGGATTGCCCTGAGCCGCCCACCCGTCGAAGTCGGCGGCATTGCCGCGGACGTGCACCATGTCGTTCATCGCCGAGCAGCCGCCGAGCATCCGGCCGCGCGGCCAGAAGAGCCGGCGGCCGGCGAGTTCGGGTTGCGGCGCGGTGCGGTAGGCCCAGTCCGCGGACGACCGGAACAGTCGGGAGTACAGCGCGGGCACCATCGTCTCGGGCCGCCGACCGCCACCGCCGGCCTCCAGCAGCAGCACGGTGCGGGTGCCGTCGGCCGACAGCCGGGCGGCCACCGCGCAGCCCGCCGATCCCCCGCCGACCACGATGTAGTCGTAGCCCTGCGGCCTCATCGGACCGCCTCGACCGGCCGCGCCGCCGAGCCCTCATGGCGCACCCGCCCGAACCGGTCCAGCACCCGGTCGCGGTGGTCCAGACCGGCGAGGTAGGCCAGCAGCCCCCAGTCCCGCGGCGGGCCGGCCGGCAGCGACGGCACCCTCTCCCGGTACCAGGCGACCTCGCGCTCGGCTCGGCCACCGGTGATGCGCTGCGCGATCTCGAAACCGGCCTGCACGGACAGCGGGATGCCGTGCCCGCACCAGCCCCCGGTGAACCACACCCCCGGCGCCGACGGCAGCCGACCCAGCCGCGGCATCCGGTCGAGCACGGACCCGATCCGGCCCGACCACCGGTCGGCGACCCGGACGTCGGCGAGCTCCGGAAAGATCTTTCGCATTTCGAGTTCGATGCGCTGCCAAGCGATGTCGCTCGACGACGGCCCCGCGCCCACCCCCGGCGGCAGGGTGACCCGGC